>JAXJTA010000135.1:0-4231 GCA_036309825.1 Eubacterium sp.
GACTGGTGTATCTCCCGTCAGCTGTGGTGGGGACACCGCATCCCGGCATGGTACTGCCAGGACTGCGGCGAGATCGTCGTTCAAAGAGGCGGCGCTCCCGCTGTCTGCCCGAAGTGCGGCAGCACACATCTGAAACAGGATGAGGATACGCTGGATACCTGGTTCTCCTCCGCGCTGTGGCCGTTCTCCACGCTCGGCTGGCCGGACAAGACACCGGAGCTGGATTATTTCTATCCGACCGATGTCCTTGTAACAGGATACGATATCATCTTCTTCTGGGTAATCCGAATGGTCTTCTCCGCGCTTGAGCAGACCGGAAAAACGCCGTTCCATCACGTTCTGATCCACGGACTGGTTCGCGACTCCCAGGGACGCAAGATGAGCAAATCCTTAGGAAACGGAATCGATCCGCTCGAAGTTATTGACAAATACGGCGCGGATGCGCTTCGTCTGACACTGATGACAGGAAACGCACCGGGCAACGATATGCGTTTCTACTGGGAGAGAGTAGAGGCAAGCCGCAACTTCGCGAACAAGATCTGGAACGCTTCCCGCTTTATCATGATGAATATGGAAGGCGCGGAGATCCCGGAGAACGTGGATACCGCGGAACTGGACGCACCGTCTCGCTGGATCCTCCACGAGGTGAATCAGCTTGCTGCCGACGTGACCGAGAACATGGACAAGTATGAACTCGGAATCGCCGTTCAGAAGGTCTACGACTTCGTATGGGAGAAGTTCTGCGACTGGTACATCGAGATGGTAAAACCGGTCCTGTATCGCGGAACAGATGAAGAGAAGGGCAGAGTCCTCTGGACACTGCGCACCGTTCTTTCCTCTGCTTTGAAGATGCTGCATCCGTTCATGCCGTTCATTACCGAAGAGATCTACTGTACCCTGAATCCGGCGGAAGAGACGATCATGATCGCTCCGTGGCCGGTATACACCGACGCATGGAACTTTGAGGCGGAAGCTGCCGCAACGGAGCTGGCAATGGATGCCGTTCGCGCGATCCGCGATGTCCGTACATCACATAACGTACCGCCGAGCAAAGAGGCTGACGTTTATGTCGTTTCCGGCGACGAGGAGGTACTGAACAGATTCCGTCTGGCAGAGTCCTTCTTTGCGACACTTGCCCGCGCGTCCAAAGTATCGATCCAGGCTGACAAGAGCGGCATCGCCGATGATGCCTTCTCCGCGGTCATTCCGGGAGCGACCATCTACATTCCGTTCAGCGATCTGGTCGATGTCGAGAAGGAAAAAGAACGCCTGGCCAAGGAAGAGGAGCGTCTGAACAAGGAGATCGCCCGTTCCAACGGCATGCTCGGCAATGAGAGATTCATCAGCAAGGCACCGGCTGCGAAGGTACAGGAAGAGCGCGACAAACTGGCAAATTATACCCGCATGCTGGAGCAGGTAAAGGCCAGCCTGGCACAGCTCGCATCCAAGTAATAATAGCCCGCTTCTGCCTGTGAACGCAGGCAGGCGGTGCAATAAGGAGCAGATATGACATACGGGGAAGCTGTACAGTACATAGAGGATATTCCGAAGTTTACGAAGAAGACCACGCTCGATCATACCGATCGTCTTCTGGAGGTCCTCGGGCATCCGGAGAAAAACTTACAGATCATCCATGTTGCCGGCACAAACGGCAAGGGAAGCACCTGCGCGTATCTGGATTCCTGCCTGAGAAGCGCGGGATACCGGACGGGGCTCTTTACTTCTCCGCATATCGTATCGATCAATGACCGCTTTCGGATATCCGGGGAGATCGTCGGAGACGACGTTTTTCTCGAGGCATTCGAAAAGGTCATGGAGGCGGTGCGCGTCACAACTGAAGAAGGGGACACGCATCCGACCTATTTTGAGACACTGTTTCTGATGGGGATTCTGATCTTCCGGAAGGCAGGCGTCGATTATGTGATTCTGGAAACCGGCATGGGAGGACGCCTTGACGCGACAAATGTCATCAAGGCGCCGCTTGCGTGCATTATTACGTCGATCAGCCTGGATCATACCGCTTACCTGGGGACGACGATCCGGGAGATTGCGGGCGAAAAGGCCGGCATCATCAAGGCAGGCGTTCCGGTCATATATGACGGGCACGATGCCGCGGCGGCGGAGGTGATCCGCGGAAAGGCGGAGGCAATGGGAAGCCCCTCCTTCTGCCTGAAACCGGAGGTTTACCGCGCGGTGAAGGTGGACAGTACGGGCACGGCTTTCGATTATCGGATGCCGGACGGCGAAATCGTTCGACTGAAGATCCCGCAGATCGCGGAGTATCAGATGATGAACGCGTCGCTGGCGTATTTTACCCTTCGCGTCCTTTCGGACAGGATCCGCATCGGCGGGAAGAATCTGGAAGAGGGACTTTTACATATGTACTGGCCGTGCCGCATGGAGACCGTGGCGGATCGCGTCGTGATCGACGGCGCGCACAACGCGGACGGTGTCGCGGAGTTTGTGAAGACCGTACAGCACTTCCGGACCGAAGGAGAGATCACCCTGCTGTTTTCCGCGGTTGCCGATAAAAGGTATGCGGCGATGATCGGAGAACTGGTCGAAGGGATCCGGCCGGAGCATGTGGTGACAACGAAGATCAGCGGAAGCCGCGAGGTTTCCGAAGACCGTCTGGCACAGCTGTTCCGCGATGCGGGCTGCGCAGATGTGAGGTCATACCCGACACCGGGCGAGGCGTACGAGGCAGCGCTCGGGATAAGGGGAACGGGTTGGCTTTTCTGCGTCGGGAGTCTGTATCTGGCGGGTGAGTTGAAGAAATATATCGCGAAGTAGTTTTTTTCCGACAAAAGCAAAGGCCGGGATAAAAGGAGAGTATATGCTGGATTTTGATGAGGAATTAAAGAGATTCAAGCCCAGTCTCGATGTGGACGATGTGGAGGACACACTGAACGGGCAGGATCTGACGGATATCATCGATATGATGAATGATATGAGGAACCCGCTGAATCTGTCGACGGTTACAAAGGAGAAGAGCAAACGCACATGAGCAGTTTCGAAGAGAGAGCGAAACATCTGTCGGCTGTGTATTACAACCGGGGACTTGAGCGTGCCGGGATCCGCGATCTTTCGGGGGCGGTCACGCAGCTTTTGATCAGCCTCAAGTTCAATAAAGAAAATATGGATGCGCGCAACCTGCTCGGTCTGATCTATTTTGAAACGGGCGAGACGGGCTCGGCGCTGCGGGAGTGGATGATCAGCCGGAACTTACATCCGGCGGAGAATCCCGCAATCGATTATATTCGTCAGGTGCAGGCCGATCAGGCGCGCCTGAATGCGGTCAACCGGACGCTGGTCGAGTTTAACGAGGCACTTCGGACGTGTAAGGAGGGGCATGACGATGTCGCTGCGATCACACTCAGAAAAGTTTTGACCCGCAATCCGAAGCTTTTAAAGGCATATCAGCTGCTCGGCCTGATCGAGTTCAGGGAAGGCCGGTATGCGCATGCTTCCAGGACATTGAAAAAAGCGCTGAAGATCGATCATACCAATCCGACAACGCTGCGCTATCTCCGGGCGGTCGAAGAGGCGGCAGGCGGTTCCTCGGCGCTGAAAAGGCATTCGTCGAAGGATGAGGAGGGAGACGCAACCACGAAAGCGAAGGCGCCCTATCCGTCACGCTTCCGTGAGACACCTGCTTTCGTGAATCTGGTGAATGTCCTCATCGGTCTGGCGATCGGTATGCTTGCTGTATGGTTCGTGATCGCACCGGCTGTGCGGAAAAACGCAGCCCGCGAGGCGGATGAAAAAGTCATGGAATACAGTAATGTCATGGCAACGCAGGAGGACCGGATCACGCAGCTCGAGAGCCAGGTAGCGGAGTATACCGACTCGGTGCAGAACGCGCAGTCCGCACAGCAGAATTCGGAGAACGCCGTGACATCCTATGATAACCTTCTGCGTGCTTACAATGATTATCAGAATGCCAACTATCTGGCGGCGGGAGATGAGATCGCGGCAGTCGATGTGTCCCTCCTGTCGACGTCGGCAGCGGATATCTATAACGCGATACGCAATGCGATCAATGACGAGGCCTACAGCCTGTATGTGCGAAACGGCGAGGAAGCCTATTACGCGGAAAACTGGCCGGAAGCCATCACTGCCTTTGAACATGCCGCGGCGATCGATGCCACAGATTATGAAGTACTGGATCTGCTGGCGCTTGCATACCAGAATAATCTGGAAAATGATAAGGCGATCGAAGCATACCAGA
>JAXJTA010000136.1:0-9397 GCA_036309825.1 Eubacterium sp.
GAACAGCTTCTCCGCAATACGTCCCATAAGAACCTGAAGGATTTCGGAATCAATGTCGGCTACAACGGCCTTACCGTCGGCGCCAAGAACATTCGTGAACAGGAAGAAGCCGGAACCTTTCGAATCCCGTGGGCTCTGGTAATCCGAATCGATCCTACCATTCCCGACAGCCTTACCGTATCCGAAATCGAGAGCTGCATAGAACAGGGACGGGAACTCGGCATCTATACTTATATCATCCGTCTGAACGGTTCCCTATCCATCCTGCCGGATCTTATGGCAACTGCGATCCGCAACAGGGATTGTGCCTTCTTCTATATTCTACCGGACGGTGTACTCTCCGCCTCTCACCTTGAGATGATCCGGAAGTGCACGAACTCGATCTTCCTTTTCCGCTATGACGCGGCAAGCTGCGCTGCCAATATCGCGGCTTTGAAGAAGCAGAAATCTCTGAGCGGCGTATACGCTTACTATGATGACGAAGACGCCGCGGAATGGTACTCCGGAAACAAAGCCGCTGAACTCGCCGGTCTTGACTGCGGCTTCAGCGTATTGATCTCCAGGGACGGCTGCAGCATCCGCAACGGACAGCGCGTAGCCAAATACTGCCGCAGTTTCCGTGTTCATCCGGAATATGCCTATGTTCTCTTTGATTTGGTCGGTGACATCATGCAGGTCAACCACACCGCCTCCGACGTGGACAGCTACCTTGAGCTGATGGAAAACGGAGACCTTCGGACCAGCAGGACCTGCATCTCCGACTTCCGCCATACCACATCCCTCACACAGCTCTTCTCCATCGCCCTGCCGAAGCAGAACTGACTTATTCCCCTCGCAGCGACTTTTGGACTGAGCGCAGCGAGGGAAACGGAGCCAGAGGGAATTTTTACGCCTGTTTCTTATCCATCCCCACGATCTTCCCACTGAGCGTGACAATGACATTTCTCATCTTTGCAACCATCTCTTCCGGTGTCGTCCCATCATCATTTTCGAGCCAGCGATGCATAATCACCAGAAACGCATCTGAAATATAATGCGTGTTCATTTTCGCGGCATCTTCATCCAAATCCCCGATAAATAAACTGAAGATCGGAATTGTGGATTCGTAGAAATAATCCCAAAACGAGTTCTGGCCGGTGATCTCCAACGCGCTCCGGTAGAAATCCCTGTCCTCGTAGAAGAGTTCCACAACCAGCTTGACGAGATCCCATCCGCTGTCAAAGCTTTTGGAACTTGCCAGAGTAATAAATTCCGTATAGAAGATCCAGTTCACCAGATCATATTTGTCCTTAAAATGATAATAAAAGCTTTTGCGGTTCATCCCGCAACCTTCACAGATGTCAATAACGCTGATCTTGTCGAAAGCCTTATCCTTCATCAACTTCTTCATGGACGTTGCCAGGGCTTTTTTGGTTATATTGGCATCGGGCATTTCTGTTGTTTCCTCACTATCTGCACTACTTGTACCGCAGGTTCCTTACTGAGCGGCTTTTACGGAGGCGGCGATCTGCTCAGCCAGCGCAATCAGCTGTTCTCTCTCGCTGTCCTTCACAGCGGACTTCACGGTGACCGTGTCTCCGAGAACCGTCATATCCTTCATTCCGTCAACAAATTCACGGATCTTCTTGCCTGCCTGCGGTGCCCATGTTCCGTTCTCAATGATTGCCACGGTTCTGTTTTTGAAATTGTGCTCCTTCAACTCGAGCAGGTACTGCTCCATCTTCGTGAAGATCTCATTGTTATAGGTAGCGGAAGCAAAAACAATGTGGCTGCGCTTAAAGGCTTCCGCAACAAGATACGACGCGTCCGTTTTGGAAACATCATATACCGCGATGTTGCGAATTCCCCTGTCAGCCAGTTCCGACGCCAGGATATTCGCCGCATTTTCCGTATGGCCGTACACCGAGCCGTAAACGATCAGCACAGAAGCCTCTTCCGGTGTATAGGATGCCCACTTGCTGTATTTGTCGATGAACCAGCCGAGATTTTCACGCCAGATCGGTCCGTGCAGCGGGCAGATCATCCGGATGTCGATCGTGGATGCCTTCTTCAACACATTCATTACCTGCATACCGTACTTGCCGACGATATTGGTAAAGTATCTTCTGGCGCTGTCAGCCCACTCTGTCTCAAAGTTTACTTCATCCGCGAACAGATTTCCGTTCATTGCTCCGAAGGTTCCGAATGCATCCGCAGAGAAAAGGATCCCCTCGGTCGTATCATAGGTGAACATTACCTCCGGCCAGTGAACCATCGGTGCGTTTACAAAAGTGAAGGTATGTTTTCCGCTTGTTACGGTATCGCCCTCTTTGACGATCAGTGCCTTTGCATCTACATCAAAATCGAAATACTGTTTCATCATTGTTGCTGTTTTTGCGTTGCAAACGATCTGCACTTCCGGGTATTTTTCCGCTACGCGGGCGATCGTTGCGGCATGATCCGGCTCCATATGATTGATGATGAGCAGATCGAGAGTTCTTCCTGCCAGTACATGAGCAATATTCTCAAAAAAGATCTCGCTGACGGACTGATCTACCGTATCGAGGAGAACCGTCTTTTCATCGAGCAGAAGGTAACTGTTGTAGGACACCCCTTCCGGAATCGGATATACATTCTCAAAGAGTTCCAGTCTGCGGTCTGTTCCGCCGACCCAGTAAAGATCTTCCGTTACATTTTTTACACAATACATAGGATTCTCCCTTCAAAACGAGTTTATCACACTATTATCTTGTTTCTGTATCACACGGTACACAATCTGTAATCTGTCCAAAAAATTATAGCACATTCCTAATAAAAAACAACCTCAGCGCAGATAATTTTCCCGGAGAACCGCCATCGAGGAATTCACTTCCGCCTGAAACTCTCTGGCAGACATCCTCTTTGCTCCGCTGCCGAAAATGATCATCTGTTCCAGTCCGTCCGAAGTTGCAACGGAAACATCCGCCTTCGACGCGATCCGGTGCACCGTCTTCTCGATGTAGGCATCTGCCGTTTCGGCCTCCTTTGTATACACGACAAAAATATTCTGCCATTCGGTGATGCTGCGGACGCCTCCCGGAACCTTATACGCGTCAAAAACAAGGATCAGTGTTCCCTGCCTCGTCCCATGGAAATTTACGCAGATCTCTGTGAGCTTATCTCTGGCTGCGTCCATATTGACAGCCGCAAGCGCGCGTAATTCATCCCACGCAAAGATAATATTATAGCCGTCCACCAGCAGATACTTCTCTTTCTGCGGTACGGGCGCTTTCTTCTCCTTCAGCCATTTAGCGTTTGAAGCTTTCTGCTCATCCGTCGGTTCGATCCTCGTATCGATCTCCGCGGATCCGTGATCATAGGGACCGGCAGCTCTTTTCGAGGGATCCGGTCTCCAGGAAGTTCCGAACGTCCTCTCAAAGATCTCCTTTAGTTCATTGTCCTCTGCCTCATAATCGGATAACTGCCTTCCCTGATTCCTTGCCTTCTCCCGCCGGGAAATTCCAATGGTATCCGCCGCACCGCTATCTTCCTCTGACTCTTCGCGAAACCTCTCCCGAAGGATCTTTCCGGTATCGACATGCATATAATCACGAACCATGTTCCACGGAACGACCGTACCGGCGCCGTGTGAACAGAATACCGAAGATGCGGGATCCAGAATATCCGCTTCTGGATCATAACCGATTTCTTCGATCACCTGCTCGGCATCCGGGCAGGGTTCATACCCGCCGAAGGTACAGAACAGATGCCCGCGCCCATGCATATAGGAAGCGACCTCTACGGGATAAGAACCGAGTTTGGACGCCGGAACAGTGCCGGATACGACGGCGGTCTCAGTGTCGCTTTCAGGCGCCTCACTCCTTCCGCCCATCCGCTGAATATCATTCAAAAGTCTTCCGATGCTCTCCACAGGAACCTCAGCACGAAATTCCAGTACCGGCTCGAGAAGAACGTTCTCCGCCATCATCAATCCCTGCCGAACCGCGCGATACGTTGCTTCGCGGAAATCACCGCCTTCCGTATGTTTCTCGTGCGCCTTCCCGGCGATCAGTGTGATCTTCATATCGGTGATCTCCGAGCCCGTCAGTACACCTCTGTATTTTTTCTCCTCCAGATGGGTAAGGATCAGCCGCTGCCAGTTCCGATTGAGCAGATCTGTGCTGCAATCCGCGGCAAAGGAAAGTCCGCTCCCTCGTTCCGCCGGTTCCAGAAGCAGGTGCACCTCCGCATAGTGCCGCAGAGGCTCAAAATGACCGACGCCTTCCACGGGAGACGCGATCGTCTCCTTATACACGATTCCGGTTTCTCCGAAGTCGATCCTTCGATGGAAACGCTCCTTCATGATCTGCTTCAGGATCTCCATCTGCACCGGGCCCATGATCTGCGCGGAGATCTCTTTCGTCTCGGGATCCGCCTCGATATGCAGCATCGGTTCTTCCTCCGCCAGCACGTTCAGATCATCCAGGAGTCCTGCCGCGTCCTCATCGACTCCCGGAATCACACGGCATGTATACACCGGCTGCAGCACCGAAGCCTCGGCACTATCCGCCGCGCCGATACATTCGCCCGCATAGGTGTCGGCAAGTCCTGTAACGGCTACGATCTGCCCCGCATCCGCTTCCTGTACAGCAGCAAAGCCGCTGCCCGAATAGATACGGATCTGATCGACTTTCCGGTCCGGTCCGCCTTCCAGCAGATCTTTGACGCGCAGACTTCCTCCCGTGATCTTCATCCAGGTCAGTCTCGCGCCGTTCTGGTCTCTGCTGATCTTAAACACACGTGCTCCGAAACGCTCCCCATATACCTTTTCTTCGCTGAATCGGGTGATTCCGCTGATCAGTGCGTCTACTCCATCGCCCTTCAGCGCGGATCCGCCGTATATCGGAAAAACTTTTCTGTCTCTGATAAGTCCCTGTATTTCCTCATCGGTGAGAACGCCTGTCTCCAGATATTTCTCCATCAGGACTTCATCCGTCACAGCGAGGTCTTCCGCCTTCTCTCCGGGGATCTCCCCCGTAAAATCGATGCAGGAGCTATCCAGTTTTTCCCGCAGGAGTGTGCAGACAGCCTGATAATCCGTGCCTGCCTGATCCAGCTTATTGATAAAGATGAATACCGGCACGTGATAATGCTTCAACAATTTCCACAGGATCTTAACCTGGCCTTCCACACCGTCCGCGGCACTGATTACCAGAACCGCCGCATCCAGAACCTGCAGTACCCGTTCCATCTCCGGCGAAAAATCCGCATGCCCCGGAGTATCCAGAAGCGAAATATCGATCTTCTCAAAAGAAAGCTCCGCCTGCTTGGAGAAGATCGTGATCCCCCTCGATTTTTCCATGCTGTCCGTATCGAGGTAGGCATCCCCGTGATCGACTCTGCCGGCTTTGCGGATCTTTCCGGAAAGCAGCGCAAACTGCTCGGAAAGCGTTGTTTTGCCCGCATCCACATGTGCCAGAATTCCGATCACCGGATGTTTCTTTTTCTCTGCATCATGAAGCATTACATTACTCATCTCTTTAACCGTCCGTTTTCACAATTTGTCTTTCCCATTGTATCATGAATCACGGCGCATTTCTTGCCATTTTAAACGGAGTATGGTATGGTTTGCGAAAACGGATATTTCCGAATTCAAGCGTGACAATTACAAACGCTTCACGGACGGAGGATTTATTATGAACGAAAATTGTATGCTCTGCGAAAACGACAAAGAAACGCTCACCCTTACAACAGAAGATGACCGCACCGTCGTCTGCTCCATTATCAGCATCTTTGCCATTAATGCGCAGAAATATATTATTCTTGTACCGGAAGACAGTGCGGACGGCAAAGGGCTTCTGTACCGTTTCGCCCTTACCGGAGACGGAGGCCCCGATCTGACCCCCATCCCCGATGATACGGAATATGATCATGCGTATGAAGTCTTCACCAGGCTTACCGCCGATCAGAATTTCGATGAGTAAAAAATTTCCTGCCAATGAACAAAAGCGCTAATGCCAGAGAGGCGGCGCAGACAGCTGCCGGATATGCCGCCGCACTGTTCGGATCACCAGTCCGGACCGGTGCGGCTTTCGTTTTGCCGGCAGTCTCTTTGATAACCTTTTCCGGAATCTCCGGCACGCGCACAGTCTGATCCTCATTGTCCGGGTCATTATGCTCGGCTGCCTTTTTTCCTCTGGAGCCGTCCTCTTCCATCTCATACAGCGACTCGTATACAACGACTGACAAACCGCCTTTTTCCGTAACAAACTCCTTCAGCGGAACTTCGATATCCATCGTATCCGCATCGGCTGTGAAGGCCACTTCCCCTGTAACAGCATATTTCAGCAGCGTTGCCTTCTTCTCGTCGATCAGCCGCATTTTGATCCGGTCTTCTGTTTCCGCGTTCCACAGACTCGCCGAAAGAATGTACTTGCCGCCGATCCGCAGATTCTCACAATGCACCGTGTCGCTGACCGCCACATGGATCATGCCGTTCTCATCCGGCGTCGCATCCGCTATTCTGCTTTTCGTGTTCCGGTCAAATGCGCGCGTAGAGATCTGAGGGGGAACCGGCTCATCATGCAGGCAGTTCAGGTCCACATTTCTGCCGCGCATTTCGCACACATCCTTCGTAATAGAAAATGGATAGTCTTCGATCAATTTGTATCCCTTGTTTGCCGTACATCGAAGTTCTGTCAGCGTATAGGAGCCGTAAGGAAATGCAGGCACGGTATCATCCGGTTCCGCAACGGTTCCGTCGCGTCCCATTCCGAACCAGATTCCGCAGCCTGTCTTCAAGGTACTCGAATCGATCGCATCCGTTTCCTTCCCGTCTTTCAGAAGAAAATCGTTCGCGTTCGTATCCTTGCTGTGAAATGCCGCTGCCGAATTAAAGATCCCGTTCTCGTCGGTCACGAGGATGTGCTTTTCATGTGTTACCGTATTTTCCGCCACAAAGGGAATTCCCGCTAAAGGTTCATCTCTGTCATCGACCTTCCTGAAAATCAGATCATTGCGCTTTACCTGGTCGGCAAAAACGATTCGCTCGCCTTTACAGTCCTCCTCGATCACGCTGCCGTCCTTCCGGATCTGAATCGTGCGCCCCGGATCAGCCTTGTTCACGAGGTACGAAGAATTGGCTGACACATCCCCGTCCTTTTCCGGGATCTCCCTGATCAGGTATGTTCCGTACGGAAGAAAATCCTTCTCTACGCCGGCTTCTCCTTTCTCATTCGTTTCAATGATCGTTACGAGATTGTTTTCCTTCTTGCAGCCGATCTCCTGTATTCCTTCATCGGTATGCAGATAAATGCTGTGTTCCGATACGTTTCGAATTTCATAACGGATTCCTTTCAAGGAAGCGGATCCCAGCGGTTCACTTTGTGCAAGCTCCCGATCGACTTTCTCCAGTTTAAAGCCGCCGTGGATCGGCTCCTCTTTCAAAGGCTTTTCGGTACAATCAATGATTCTTCCGTTTTCCCTGATCGAGAAGTAAACACGCCAGGTACGGTTCAGACGGTATCCGGTCGACGGTTCTTCTTCGCAGGCATAATAATCCCCGTATGCCAGGTCTGTCTCCCCTGTTACCGCCGTTCCGTTTTCGTCCGTAAGAATCGACATGTAAAGCTCGTTCTTACGGACCGGTCTGCGGTCTCTGGTATACAATGTTCGATCCGTGCAGCTGTAGATGCCGATACGCGCACCGGCAAGCACAGCGTCTCCGGAACCCTGATCCAGCTTGCTGTCCGCGTCGATCTTCGCGAACTTCGCTCCTCCGCGGATAGGACTGTCCATGGCGGTAAAGTCATCCTCCTCTACCTTCTTATCGGTGACTGCCATCGAAACCTTCCCGCCATCCGCTCTGATCTGCGCGATCACCGTTCCCCTATTCTGCAGTTCACCGTTCAGGTAGACGGCATCGGTCAGGAAACCTTCAGCAGCCTTTGTTTCCTCGATGCGGATGGTTCCGAGGGGAAGCACCGGCTTTGAATTACGGATAAAATACGAATCTCCGGTGACCTTGTAATCCTTCCCTTCCGTATCCACTCCGAGTGCTGTGGTAAATGTTCCGTCAGGATTCTTCCTCACTTCCAGTGTCCATGTTCTCTCAGGATCCGGCAGATCTTCCTCAGTGAAATACCCGCGATACCAGGAAACAGTAAACTGCGTTCCAGTGAAATCTTCTCCCTCCAGAACCTTTCCTTCTTCATCTTCCTTGCGAATAGTGAGCTGCAATTCATCGGTCAGCGGTTCTTCCTTAGATACGACCGTTCCCTTATTTCCGTCACTTCCCCGTTCTTCATCCGTTGCGGCGACCACCGGATAAACTCCCGGGTCGATCCGGTAACCGTAAGGTGCTGCGATCTCTTTTACATAGTATGTCTGTCCGGCAACCAGTGTGCTTCCGCTGATGCCGCTTCCGTCCTCTCCCGTTATGGTTTCCTCCGCTTTGTCCGTACATTCCCGATCACGATAAACGCCGTACTTCGCGCCTGCCAGTGTATAGCAGGAATTGCCGTCCGTAATTTCCGAGTCAGTTGACTTTTTTACAACTCTCACAGAACCACTCTGCCGGATCGGATATACGTAGAGATATTGCAGCGATGTTTTTGTCGTCAGGGGACTGATCTGGTTCCCGTAGTGAACACTATCCGCGGTGTAAAGGGGCAGCGAATCGTCCGTATGGCACGAATGCCAGAACACATTTTCGGAAGGTGAGTTTCCCCAGAAAAAGCCGATGTGGTCGTCCTGGTCGTCCAGATTCCAGTCCGGCTGAAAATAAAGAACATCGCCCTTATGCATGACTCCGGACGCAAGTGCTTCCTCGATCGAATTGAACCGGTAGCAGAGGACATTATTTCGCTGCGCAAACGCCTGCCAGTTGCTCGCGCAATAATACGTATTCAACCCGAACCTTCCTGCCGGATAGCAATCCGGGATCCTGCTCAGATCACCTCCGCAGCTGCGAAAAACGTCTGCTACAAAGCCGGTGCAGTTCATCCCGTGCGGCTCTTCTCCGCCTCCGTTCGGATGGCCGCAGTTCGCCCAGGCAGAGCTCAGCAGATCGGGGCAATAGGTCGTTCCCAGATAATACCCGTCACTTTCGTGGCTTTGCAGCCATTCTCTGATCCCGGATGCGCCCATGGCCTCATCGATCGTCACTTTGGATGCGGCAGGCGCTCTTCGCAGCCTTCTGCCGGCTGATGCCTGCTCTTCATACTCAGCAGCCAGCGCCCGTGATGTTTCCAGGAAGGCCCGGTAGGTATCCTCGTCAGTCACATACTCGCCGTACCATCCTGTCGTATCTGCCATTTCAGTTCCTTCCAAGGCAGCGATATCCGCTCCGTCCGTCTCCGTTGCTTCCGCACTTTCCCCGCCAGATGTTCCCTGACCGCCCGCATCCGTCGTTTCGGCGCCGGCGGGCAGACTTGTGCAC
>JAXJTA010000137.1:0-2668 GCA_036309825.1 Eubacterium sp.
AAATCCTACCGCATCCTTCGGGCTGTGAAAAACCGTTTCGGCTCCACAAACGAGATCGGCGTTTTCGAGATGCGCTCGGAGGGCCTTACGGAGGTGGCAAATCCCTCGGAATATATGCTTGACGGAAGACCTGTCGGCAGTTCGGGGTCGGTCGTTGCCTGCTCGATGGAGGGAACGCGGCCGATCATGATCGAGATTCAGGCTCTTGTCTGCCACAGCAACTTCGGTTTTCCCAGAAGAACGGCAAACGGCACGGACTTCAACCGCGTCAATCTGCTGATGGCCGTATTGGAAAAACGCGCACATATCAATTTGTCGCAGAGCGATGCTTATGTCAATATTACAGGCGGAGTACGCATGAGCGAGCCGGCCGTAGATCTGGGCATTCTTCTCGCTATTGCGTCGAGCCAGAAGGATCTTCCGATCGACGCGGATACGGTCGTTTTCGGTGAGGTCGGCTTAAGCGGCGAGATCCGTTCGGTCGCGATGGCGGAGCAGAGAGTCAGAGAAGCGGAGAAGCTTGGCTTCGGTACCGTGATTCTGCCGGCAGCCTGCATGAAGACTCTGTCCCGGGCGAAAAGCGAATTCAAGGTGAAGCTGGTTCCGGTAAAGAATATTCAGGAAGCCATCGAGTATATTAAGAACTATCGATAATTGGATCGATAAATGGCTTAAAACAGGACGTGCAACAGGAAAGCATTTCTGGTATAATTCTCGACAGTTCGATTTTTATGGAGGATGAAATATGGCTTCTTTGCTGCTTGCTGTCATTTATCTAATTTTTATCAGTCTGGGGCTTCCCGACTCCCTTCTCGGTTCCGGCTGGCCGGTCATGCAGAAGGCCTTCGCCGTGCCCTCGTCCTATGCCGGATATGTTTCCATGGCGATCTCATTTATGACGATCATATCGGCGTTGTTAAGCCCGCGCCTGATCAAAAAGTTTCATACAAAGTGGATCGTGACCGTCTCGATCGCATTGACGATCCTCGGTCTGCTCGGTTTTTCTTATTCTTCCGGGTATTGGATGCTGTTTCTTTTTGCTGTACCGTACGGTCTCGGTGCCGGTGCGATCGATGCGGCGGTCAATCATTATGTAGCAAACAATTATTCCGGATCCGTGATGAATTTTCTGCACTGCTTCTACGGCGTTGGTGCCATGATCAGCCCGTATATCATGGCGGTCGCGTTGAAGTATGCGGGATGGAATGAAGGGTATCGCTGGACTTCCTACGTGCAGCTGTTCATTCTGGCTGTGGTCATTATTTCCCTGCCCTTGTGGAGCAGGAAAGAGAGCGGTCAGGAGGAAAGCAATCACGATAGTGCGGGGATTGCCGAGACGCTAAAAGTCCCGGGCGTAGTATTTACGTTGATCGCTTTTTTTGCTTATTGTTCCGGCGAGGCAACCTGTTTTCTGTGGACGCCGAGCTACTTTGCGGGAACGAAGGCCGGATTGAGTGATGACCTCATTGCATCGTTCGGTTCGCTGATCTTCGGCGGTCTGATGCTGGGCAGGGTGATCGCAGGCTTTATTACCAATAAATTCGGGGACAGGAAAATGATCCGGATCGGTGCAACTGTAGAGCTGATCGGTATCGTACTGGTCCTGCTTCCGGTGCAAAGTTATCTGCCGGCGGCTGTCGGTTTCGTAGTGATCGGTACTGGTATGGGACCGATCTATCCGGCGATCCAGCACATGGCACCGGCAAATTTCGGCAGGAGATTCAGCGCCGCGGTGATCGGATTACAGATGGCGTCCGCCTACGTGGGAAGTACCTTCATGCCCATGGTATTCGGACACCTGCAGGAAAATTTCGGCATGCGGATCATGCCGTTTTTTCTGATCGTTTTTGCCGTGCTGAATGTAGTGATGCTCGAACTGACTTACAAAAAGAAAAGAGAAGTGACACATGAAGATTGAACATGTCGCCATGTATGTCAACGATCTGGAGGCTGCCAGAGGCTTCTTCGTTGAATACCTCGGCGCAGCATCGAATGAGGGATATCATAACAAAAACACGGATTTCCGGTCTTACTTTCTGTCCTTTGATGACGGAGCACGGCTTGAGATCATGAATAAGCCCGGGATGTTTGATGGGGAAAAACACCTTGCCCGAACGGGCCTGATCCATCTGGCATTCTCTCTCGGAAGCAGAAAAAAGGTAGATGAATTGACAGCAAGGCTGAAAAATGACGGCTATGAAGTGATCAGCGGGCCGAGGACGACCGGCGACGGCTACTATGAAAGCTGCATAGTCGGAGTGGAAGGCAATCAGATCGAATTAACCGTATAAAAATTATTATGCAGGCGCCGAAAAAAGCATTTCCGGCGCCTGTTACGCGATCAGCATTTGTGGGAGCAGCAAGGTATGGAGAAGATCAAATTGTTCAGCGAGATCCCATCACTATCATGATGTGCCGGAGGATTGGGGATTTCCGGAGCCGACTGCGGCTCATAAATGGCTGAATTGAACATAGATTTGAAAAAAATCAAAAAAATATAAAAATAGGTGTTGACATGGTCAGACCATGGTGGTATTCTAACATAGCTGTCGCAAAGAGCGGCAACGCAAACGGCTCACAAAGCCGGTTGAACATTGACAACTAAACAGTGAAACACATCCTCGAACAATTCAAGTAAAGCATGAGTAATGCCGAGGCATTACGAATG
>JAXJTA010000138.1:0-7546 GCA_036309825.1 Eubacterium sp.
ACGTAATAGAGTGTATAGCCGGCATCGAGGTAAGCCTGCGGTTCGCTCTTGTCGCGCAGCGTGCCGATGCCGTCATACACCAGATTGGTGATCGGCTCGATCTCTTCCACGCGCCAGGTAAGGCTGGGACAGTCTTCGGCAACGCGTAAGATCCGCTCCGGATGCAGGTGATCGGAGATAAAAGCGACCTTGTCTCCGCTTTCTGCGCGTAAGGCATCGAGGCGGCGGAAGGAATCCGCCTTCCGGATCTCGTCGCGCGCGAAGAGAAGCGTTGTCGCAAGCGCTCCGGCAGTCGCTGCGATCATGACCGTGGTGCGGACAAAACGCTTCTGCTCCAGAAGCGGGCGGAAAGCAATCAGAATCCCCAGCCAGAGGCATGGCTCGGCAGGCGTGATGTAGCGGCTGACAAAGACCGGCCGGATCAGGATCGAAGCGGTTACACCGACGAGGATCACAAAGTACGGCACCAGGATCAGAATTACAGAGAACTGCGCCTCGGTATGCCTGCCGCGAATGTTCAGGATCAGCGCGATGACCGGCAGAATAAGTAACGGCAAAGTGACCGTGGTGTATGCCAGATACTCCAGAACGGAGGCCGCGGTGACCGGCGCGATCCAGTAGCTTTCCTTGACGGCGGATGCCTGTCTGAGAAAAACGGTGAGCCACGGGAAGTAAGCAGCTATAGTGATCACCGAGGCGATCAGCCAGAGGATCAGCCTCTTCCTGTCCCGCACAAGGAAAATGATCAGCAGGGCGAGGTATGCGAAGGCAACGGCAACGAGCGCAAAGTAATGCGTGTAGCCGGCGGCCAGACTCATCAGGATCAGCGGGAGGAAACCGAAGTTTTTCCCCATAAGGATCGCATATGCGGAGAGGAATGCGAGGGTCACAAAGAGCATCGCCCAGCCGTACATACGTATGAGTACACCGCAGTCCTGCATTTTCGGTATGGCGATAAGGAGGACGAGCCAGAGGCCGGCAGTGATCCGGCCGAAGCTGCGGCGGATGATCGTCACGCCGAGGATCCACAGGAGAATGATCGGAATCACAGAGGCTGCCTTCGCAAGCATTACCGTGGCAATACCCGGCAGGATCCGGTGCGCGGCGTCAACACAGAATTTTGTGATGAAGTAATACAGCGGCGGGTGAACGTCGGCTGCTGTCAGGTGCACGATATCGCCGTAGCTTCTGCCGATCAGGCGGAGCGTGAAGGCCTCATCGACCCAGATCTCTTTGCTGACGCAGGCCGCGATCATGGCAATAATGCCGGCGGCCGATAGGATTACGCAAATAGGGAATAGAAGCCGGCTGTTTTTGTCGTTCATATAAGTTCCTTTTTCGTGGATTTGCATTTCTGCATTACACTACATTATAACATATTCGCACGGCGCTGAAACGTCATAAAGTCGAATCTATAATAAAACCCGCCATTTGTATAAAAGAAGAGAGTGCGATCACGCACTCTCTCTTCGATGTAATGCAGATTGACTCGAATTCCGGCGCCCGTTTCGTGGCTGACGGTATCAGCGGGACTCCGTATGGCTCACGGCATCAGCGGGACTCCGAATGGCTGGCAGCATCAGCGGGACTCCGTGTGGCTGACAGCATCGGTGGGATTCTGCGCCGCTGACGGTTTCCGGCTCCAGAAATCGACAGGTTCATAATCCTGCAGTCTGGCGAGAAAACCGGCTTCCTGCAGCTTGTTCTGGATGAGATCCAGTGTCGCTTCGCTGTCCGCGGTGACCGTATGGTAATGGTAACCGCTGGTCGTGTTTTTCAGAAGGCTGGATTTGCCGCTTTTGATGTCGGCGATATATCTGTTGATGTCGAGCCTGCTGTGAAGGTTCAGCTCGCCGCGGATCACACCGTACACCTTGTGGTAGACAAAAACGTCTTCCACGGAACCGCCGTTGTCGATGATCAGTTCCAGTTCCTGTCGAACCTGTTCATCGGTATGGATGACTTTAAAGACACGGGATGCCGTTTCCTTTTCGAGGAGAATATATCCTTTGTTTGTGGAATAGATCTCGGCGCCCTTGGCGCGGATCAGGGCGATATCCTGCACAATGATCTGTCTGCTGACCCCAAGCCTCCTGGCCAGTTCCGTGCCTGAGACAGGGGTATCACCGGTACTTAATAGCTGTAATATCTTTTCTCTTCGAACTTCGCCGTTCATAGTTGCTTCTCCTTACCGGACGCGGGAAAAAGTATGCCTGTCCGCGTTCAATATTAACGATTTTACGATCAGATGGCGTGCAGATTCTTCAGGCTGAGGTCAAGAATCGGTGCGGAATGCGTAAGAGCACCGGAAGAAATATAGTCTACCGGAAGATCTTTGATCTTCTCGATATTTTCCTTCGTGACATTGCCGGAGATCTCAACCTCCGCGCGTTTGTTGATGATCGCAAGTGCCTCTTTCATCGTATCGTGATCCATATTGTCCAGCATGATGATGTCGGCACCGGCATCGGCAGCTTCCCGGACCTGCGTGAGGGTCTCGACCTCGACTTCGATCTTGCGGACGAAGGGAGCATAAGCTTTGGCTGCTTCCACAGCCTGGCGGACACCGCCGGCAGCGCCGATATGATTGTCTTTCAGAAGAACGCCGTCGGATAAGTTGTAGCGATGGTTGTTTCCCCTGCCGACGCGGACAGCATATTTCTCGAAAATACGCATATTGGGAGTGGTTTTTCTCGTATCGAGCAGCTTGATCGAAGTGCCTTCGAGGAGGGCTGCCGTCTCGCGGGTAATGCTGGCGATACCGCTCATGCGCTGAAGATAGTTGAGCGCCGTTCTCTCGCCGCAGAGCAGAACACGGATATCACCTGTAACGGTGCCGAGCTTTTGCCCCTTCTTGACATCCTCACCGTCTTCCACGGTGAGCTCCACCTTTGTATTCTCATCGAGCAGGGTGAAGGTTCGCGCAAAAACCTGCAGGCCGCAGACAACACCGTCCTCTTTGCAGATCAGGTCTACGGTGCCAAGCTGTGCGCGCGGCATGACGCTGTTGGTGGACACATCCTCGCTGGTGATGTCTTCCTTCAGCGCGGACAGGATCAACGGTTCTACATTTAACTTCATGGTAATCGGATCGTACATTTTTGTCTCCTATATGATCACTTTTCTATTATAACACAGGTTTCGAAAAAAACGGAGCGGAACGGCACTTACGCGATGCGGTAGGCTGCTGCCGACGGACGTCCCTCGTTGGCCTCGTCGATCTTGTCCTGCACCATTTTGTGGTATTTCGCCTCGAGCGCGTCGGGATCGCTGTATTCGGACAAATCGATATTGCGGAACAGCTTTTCGTTGTGCTGTTCCTGACCGTCAAGCCGGGCGATCTCGAGAGCTGAGCGCTTTGCCCAGACGAGAGATTCGAGGAGCGAGTTGCTGGCCAGCCGGTTTTTGCCGTGGACGCCGTTGCAGGCGGTCTCGCCTGCTGCGTACAGCTGTTTCATGGATGTGTGGCCGTTGTAATCGACCCAGATTCCGCCCATGAAATAGTGCTGTGCCGGTACGACCGGAATCGGCTCCTTCAAAGGATCATAACCCGCATCGATGCAGTGCTGCAGGATGTTTGGGAAATGCTTCTTCAGAACTTCCTCACCGAGGGGACGGAGATCCTCCCATACATGCTTTGTTCCGTCTTTTGCCATCTGCTTGCGGATCTCTTCGGTCAGGAGATCGCGGGGCAGAAGCTCATTGGCAAAGCGCTGTCCGTTTTTGTCGTACAGTTTGGCACCTTCGCCGCGCACGGATTCGGAGATCAGGAAGCTTCTTTCGTTCGGATCCTCGTTGTAGAAAGTGGTCGGGTGGATCTGGACATAATTGATGTTCTGCAGATGAATATCGTGCTTCAGCGCGATCGCCAGTGCGTCACCCGTTAGAATGCGGAAGTTTGTGGAGTGCTCATAGAGTCCGCCGATTCCTCCGCAGGCGAGAATGACATCATCCGCCTCAACAGTGTCGATGGCACCATCGCTTTTTCTGATCACAGCGCCGTAGCAGACGTTGTCAGCGGTAATGAGATCGAGCATGGTCGTGTGATCCAGGATCGTGATATTCGACCGGGTGCGCGCCTCTGCCAGAAGGTGCGTGGTGATTTCCTTTCCGGTGATATCTTCGTGATAGAGGATACGCTTATCGGAATGCGCGCCTTCACGGGTGAAGGCCAGACTGCCGTCGGATTCACGCTCGAAGCGCGTCCCGTAACGGATCAGATCCTGAATGACCTCCTGCGAGGAACGGATCATGATCTCGACAGAACCTCTGTCGTTTTCAAAGTGGCCCGCCCGCATGGTATCTTCATAGAAGCTCTCATAGTCGGCTTCGCTTTTCAGCATGCAGATGCCGCCCTGCGCCAGCATGGAATCGCTGGAGTCGAGATCGGCCTTGGCAATCATCAGAATCTGTTTATTCCGCGGCAGCTGAAGTGCGCTGTAGAGTCCGGCGCAGCCGGCTCCGACGATCAAAACATCCGTTTTCATCATTTTTTCTCTCCTTGTCATGCCTTGTATGCCTTGAATGTGCAGCATGGTATCGTGCCTTTATGTGCGGCACGTTGCCTGATATGCCTTGTATGCGCGGCACATCGGCGTGCCCTCATGTGCGGCACGGTGCTTTGCATTATAGCACGTTGTTTTTCATCTGACAAGACAGCTGTAAAAAATATTGATTACATCTGTCTTGACAGTGAAGCAGGGCAAGCATATAATGAGGTACAACGCCGCGGGGCGAGCCTGTTTTGCGGTACAACATGGGGCGAGCCTGTTTTGCGGGATAACATCACCGGCATTCGTTTTCGTGATACGATCCGGAAGGGAAAACTGATCAGTAAGGTTGGGAGTAGAATATGACGATAAGAGAGATGCAGGAGGAGATCCTGCGATTAAAGAAAGAGAAGGATGTGTGCATTCTGGTTCATGCTTACCAGAGTCACGATATATGGGAAGTGGCCGATTATGTCGGCGATTCTTACGGTCTGTCCGTAAAGGCGGCGGCAGCACCGCAGAAGAATGTGATCATGTCCGGCGTTCGCTTCATGGCGGAAACGGTAAAAACTCTTTCGCCGGAGAAAAAGGTCATTCTGCCGAATCCGGACGCGAACTGTCCGATGGCAATGCAGATGACGCGCCACATGGTGGAGACGCTGCGTGAGGAGAACCCGGATTATGCTGTCGTCGCGTATGTAAATACGACAGCGGATCTGAAATGTGCCGTTGATGTTGTTGTTACCTCGTCCTCGGCTGTTAAGATCGTAAAGAATATGCCGCAGAAAAAGATCCTCTTTATCCCGGACTGCAACCTCGGGCGCTGGGTCGAGAAGCAGTGTCCGGATAAGGAATTCAAGTTCTTCAAGGGCGGATGCCCGACGCATCTGCGGATCTCCGTCGATGATGTGGATTATGCGAAGAAGATCCATCCGGACGCGGAGATTCTGGTGCATCCGGAGTGCCGCCCGGAGGTTACCTCGCTGGCGGATTATGCCGGTTCGACGACGGGGATCATGGACTATGCGAAGAAGTCCGATAAGAAGGAATTTATTATCGGCACGGAGAATTCGATCGTCCAGCACCTGCAGTTCGCGTGCCCGGACAAGAAATTCTACGCACTGTCGGTCGAGACGGTCTGCCACAATATGCGCGCAACGACACTGGCAGATGTGTATAACGCTCTTCGAGGGGAAGGCGGAGAGGAGATCGAGCTTTCCGATGATGTGATCAGGGGCTCGCTCCGGCCGATCGAGGAAATGATCCGGCTGGGAGGCTGAGAGTAGCCAGTATAGATGCACAGACGATAAAGAAGGAGCTGCCGCACGAAACAATGTTATGAATATGTATGCACAAAGCCCTGCCGGTTGTACATACATTATTCAATTACAAGTTTCGTGTGACAGCTCCTTCTGTGTTGCGCTTTACAGATGCAGTACGCGGTCTTTGATCTCCTGGGTACGGCCCTGGTTCCAGAACTGGGTGCCGATGTAACCGCAGGTACGTCTGGCAACGGACATCTTGCTCTGATCGGTGTTTCCGCAGTTCGGGCACATCCAGATCAGTTTGCCGTGATCGTCCTCGTGGATCTCGATCTCACCGTCATAGCCGCAGCACTCGCAGTAGTCGCTCTTGGTATTGAGCTCCGCGTACATGATGTTCTCGTAGATGAACTTCATGACGGAGAGTACAGCCTTAATGTTGTCCTGCATATTCGGTACTTCAACATAGCTGATTGCGCCGCCCGGAGAGAGCTTCTGGAAATCGGCTTCGAATTTCAGCTTGGTGAAGGCGTCGATGTTCTCACGGACATTTACATGGTAGCTGTTCGTGATGTAGTTATGATCGGTAACGTCCTTGATGATGCCGAAACGCTTCTGCAGGCATTTCGCGAACTTGTAGGTGGTGGACTCCATCGGCGTGCCGTACAGGGAGTAGCTGATATTCTCTGCGGCTCTCCACTCGTTGCACTTATCGTTCAGGTGCTGCATAACCTTCAGTGCGAACGGCTTTGCTTCCGGATCGGTGTGGCTCTTGCCGGTCATTGCCACGCACATCTCATAGAGGCCTGCATAGCCGAGGGAGATCGTGCTGTAGTTATTGAACAGGAGCTTATCGATCTTCTCGCCCTTCTTCAGGCGGGCGATCGCGCCGTACTGCCAGAGGATCGGTGCTACGTCGGAGACGGTTCCGAGGAGACGCTCATGACGGCAGCGGAGTGCTCTGTGACAGAGATCCAGACGCTCGTCGAGGATCTGCCAGAACTTATCCATATCTTTTTTTGCAGAGCAGGCTACGTCAACGAGGTTGATGGTAACAACACCCTGGTTGAAGCGGCCGTAGTATTTGTGCTCGCCGTTCGGTCCGAGACCTTCGGTGTCCGGAGTCAGGAAGCTGCGGCAGCCCATGCACGGGTAAACGTCGCCGTTTTTGTATTCTTTCATTTTCTTCGCGGAGATGTAGTCCGGAACCATTCTCTTGGCGGTGCACTTTGCTGCAAGCTCGGTAAGAGACCAGTACGGAGCATCCTCGGTGATATTGTCTTCGTCGAGAACATAGATCAGTTTCGGGAATGCCGGAGTGATCCATACACCCTTCTCGTTCTTTACACCCTGCATTCTCTGAACAAGGACTTCTTTGATGATGAGAGCGAGGTCCTCACGGGTGCGGCCTTCCGGAACTTCGTCCAGATACATGAACATCGTTACGAACGGAGCCTGGCCGTTGCAGGTCATCAGCGTGATGAGCTGATACTGAATGGTCTGGATACCGCTCTTGATCTCGCCGGCAAGGCGGGACTCTGTGATCTTGTCGATGATCGCGTCATCGAGAGCTTCTCCGCAGGCAAGACGCTCGGAAATGACATCCTTGCGGATCTTTTTGCGGCTGATATCAACGAACGGTGCCAGATGCGCCAGGGTGAAGGACTGGCCGCCGTACTGGTTGGAAGCGACCTGCGCGACGATCTGCGTAGTTACGTTGCAGGCGGTGAAGAAGCTGTGCGGCTTCTCGATCAGGGTCTCGCTGATGACCGTACCGTTCTGCAGCATATCCTC
>JAXJTA010000139.1:0-2380 GCA_036309825.1 Eubacterium sp.
GCAGTTGATCGTGGATGATCAGGATCTGCTCTCTGAAGAGGAGGAGACGGAGCTTCAGGCGGAGTGTGAAGAATTTTATGACAAAAACGGCACCCGCATTTTTATCATGACGGCGGGCAGCAATCAGATCGGTTCTTCGACGGAAGAAGGCACCATCCAATACATAGAGAAATACGGTTGGGAAAATATGGGCGACGATTATGTCGGGCTCATCGTCAATATGGACATCCGTTATTATTATATCGATGTTTACGGCAGCACGCCGATCCGTAATTTTACGGATAATGAGCAGAGCAAAACAGGAGATGCGGTGGCATCGGCGCTCGGCGACGGCGACTATTACAAAGCTTTTGAACGGTTTATCTCATACGCTGACTCCGCGCTGAACAGCGGGGAATATGACGCGTCCAAACCTGTTGAAAAAAACATTCCGTTCCGCATCCTGATCGCGGCTCTTGCGGCAGCCGGTGTGTCCGGCATTGCTACGCTTGTCATGGCGGCGAAGCATCATCCGAGGAAGATGGCGCGAAGTGCCGAAGCGTATGAGGTCCCCGGATCCATGAATCTCAATGTGCGCTCCGACCGCTTTGTACGGGAATATGTGACAAGAGTTGCCAAGCAGCAGAATAATAGCAGCGGCGGTGGCGGTCATACATCCACCCATACATCCTCCGGCGGCTCGCACAGCGGTCACGGCGGTCATTTCTAAAGGGAGGAAAGAACAATGGCAGATACGAATAAAACCTACAAATGTCCTTCCTGCGGCGGCGAGCTTCAATGGTCACCGACAGCCCAGAAAATGGTATGCCCGTACTGCGGTTCCGAATTTGAACTTTCCGTTTTTGAAAAAACGGAGGAAGCCATTCAGGAACAGCTGCAGAATAATACGTACGCAAAGGGTGAAGACGGGGCGGAAATGGATTACGGCGCAGCGGACGCGACCGACGAGAGCAACATCGATCCGCACGATCTGCGTGTCTATAAGTGTTCGGTCTGCGGCGCCGAGGTCGTCACGGACAAAACGACCGTTGCGACTTCCTGCGCGTTCTGCGGAAGCCCCGTCGTGCTGACGGAGCAGCTCGATACGCAGTTCCGTCCGAAGTGGATCGTACCGTTCGCGATCGAGCAGTCCAAACTGCGGGAGTTGTATATGAACTATGTAAAATCCAGGCCGTTCACACCGGGAAGTTTTTTCACCGATGCGCACCTGGAAAAGCTCAAGGGCGTCTATGTGCCTTTCTGGATGTATGATCTGGATATGCAGGGACATCTCTCGGCGACCGGAGAACGACTCAGCAGTTATTCGGATTCCAGATATTTTTATACGGTCCACAGGGTATATGACATCGAACGAGGCGGAACACTTTCCCTTCGCAATATTCCGGTGGATTCCTCCTCGAGAACGCCGGACGATGCGATGGACAGCATCGAACCCTTTGATCTCAGTCAGATCAAACCGTTCAAGACTGCGTATATGGCCGGATTTCTTGCGGAGCGTTACGATGAAGATCCGGAGGACTGTAAGGAAAGAGCGCTGAATCGCGCGAAACAGACGGTGGAGAATGAGTTGAGGAGCACGATCGGCGGCTACAGCGGCTTGCAGATCCTCGGCGAGAACATTGTGGAAAGAAGAGAGAGCCGGGAGTTAAATCGCGTAAACTACGCGCTTCTTCCCGTATATATGCTCAACGCAAAATACAAGGGAAAAGATTATTTGTTTGCCATGAATGGCCAGACCGGCGTGTCGGTCGGTGATGTGCCGATCTCCACGGGGAAAGCGATCGGCTTCTTCGGAATCGCCTTCGGCATTCTCTGGGTGATCTTCAGCCTGTTAGCTATCTTCCTGTTCTGAGAGAGGAAATCTCTCAGATCGGCCGGTCCGTTTTTGCCTCGTGACGAACGATCAGGAAGATCGTAAGGTAGATGATCACGACGGCCAGAACGAAGAGGAGAATCGCCAGCGGCGTTCCTGTCATTGCTGTTGCGTCATAGAAACCGTGCAGAAGGACTGCGAGTGTATAACCAACCAGAAGATTCAGGATGCACAGACCGTTCTGACCGCGATTTTCATACATGCGCGCTCTGCCGTAGAAGATTCCATTCAGAACGGCAAAGCCCATGTGACCCGGGATGGACAGAAATGCGCGCGAGAAGCCGACGCCGATCCCGTAGCCGAAGACATAGAGAATATTCTCGAGCGCCGCAAAGCCAAGGGACACAAAGACAGAATAGACGATGCCGTCAAAACGGAAATTGAAGGCCGGATGATTCCAGGTCCGAAGGCTCATGAGGAAATATTTGCTTCCTTCCTCAACGACGGCGATCACCAGGAACGCGGATACGATCGTATAGAAATTCGAGGTATTGTCCGGAATCAGCA
>JAXJTA010000140.1:0-4422 GCA_036309825.1 Eubacterium sp.
CCTGCCAGAAGTGCATCCGTACCGGCGATCTGGAGAACGTCGGCAAGACGGCCCGTCACGGTACCTATTTCGAGATGCTCGGAAACTTCTCCTTCGGCGATTACTTCAAGAAAGAAGCGATTCCGTGGGCATGGGAGTTCCTGACTGAGCGCGTCGGCCTCGATCCGGAGCGTCTGTATCCTTCTGTTTATGTCGATGATAACGAAGCTTACGATATCTGGCTCAACGATATGCATATTCCGGCTGAGCGCATCTACAAGTTCGGCAAGGAGGACAACTTTTGGGAGCACGGAACAGGCCCGTGCGGTCCGTGTACCGAGATCTACTACGACCGCGGCGAGAAATACGGCAACGGTCCGGAAGATGTCATGGGCGGAGAAGGTGACCGTTACATGGAAGTATGGAATGTCGTATTCTCTCAGTTCAACAGTGACGGCAAGGGCAATTATACGGACCTTGTACAGAAAAACATCGATACCGGAATGGGCCTTGAGCGACTGGCAGTAGCGGTTCAGGATGTCGGATCGATCTTCGATGTCGATACGCTGAAATCTCTCCGTGATCTGATCTGCAGCCTGGCAGGAGGCATTGCTTATAATAAACCGGAGACAAAGGAATCCGATGTTTCCGTTCGTATCTGTACCGATCATGCCAGATCCATGACCTTCATGATCTCCGACGGAATCATGCCGTCGAATAACGGACGCGGCTACGTTCTCCGCCGCATTATCCGCCGTGCTGTCCGCCACGGAAGAAAGCTCGGCATCAAGGGCTCCTTCCTTCCGGCACTGGCTGTGAATGTTATAGAAGAGTCCAAGGCCGGATATCCGGAGCTTGAGGAGAAGAAAGACTTTATCCTCAGTGTGATCAAAGCGGAGGAAGAAAAATTCGACAAGACCTATGAGCAGGGCATGGAGATCCTTGCGCAGATGGAAGAGGAGATGAACGCTGCCGGAAGCAAGGAACTTTCCGGTGAGAATGCGTTCAAGCTCTACGATACCTACGGCTTCCCGCTGGACAATACCAGAGAGATCCTGGAGGAGAAGGGCTTTACCGTTGATGAGGCAGGCTTTGCCGAGGCAATGGACAAGCAGAAAAAGGCAGCGAGAAAGGACCGTGTACAGTCCGGCAAGATGTCCGATTACAGCGGCCATGCGGCAAGTGTCTATGACAGTATCGATCCGCAGATCAGCTCCGCCTTTGTAGGATATGACAGCCTCACGGCAACATCGAAGATCGTAGCTATCGCTTCCCTTGCGGAAGATGCGGATGATGAGGATGCTCTGGTCGAAGGGCTTGCCGACGGACAGAAGGGCGCAATCATCACAGAGGAGACACCGTTCTACGGAACGATGGGCGGCCAGGTCGGTGATAAGGGCATCATCGTTCTCGGAGCGGCTGCCGATACAGAAGGAGCGAAGGAAGCTGCGGCACTCGGCAAGGGTGCGGCTGTTTTCGAAGTAGAGGCAACTGAGCACGTGGCAGGCAATAAGATCGCGCATATCGGCCGCGTTAAGAGCGGTATGTTCAATCTCGGCGCGGAGGTTACGCTGACGGTCGACGCGAAGAGCCATATGGCTACCTGCCGCAACCACAGCGCGACGCATCTGCTGCAGAAGGCTCTCCGTGAGATCCTCGGAACACATGTAGAACAGGCAGGTTCCTTCCAGGATGCGGAGCGTACCCGTTTTGACTTCAGCCATTTCCAGGCGATGACGAAGGACGAACTGCAGAAGGTGGAAGACCTTGTCAATGAGAAGATCGCGGAAGGCCTTGCTGTAAGGACGGATGTCATGAGTCTCGATGAGGCGAAGAAATCCGGCGCAATGGCGCTCTTTGGCGAAAAGTACGGCGAAAGTGTCCGCGTTGTCCGCATGGGAGATTTCTCCACGGAGCTCTGCGGCGGTACGCATGTACAGAACACGATCCAGATCGGTCAGTTCAAGATCCTTTCCGAGAACGGCGTAGCTGCCGGTGTACGCCGTATCGAGGCTCTGACGGGAGAAAACGTAATGCGGTACTACCGCGGCGTTGAGGCGGATCTGCACAAGGCGGCGGAAGTCATCAAGGCAACACCGGACACCGTAGCGGAGCATATCGCGAAGCTTCAGGCAGAACTCAAGGAGGCCAGAAGCGAGAATGAATCGCTGAAGGCTAAGCTTGCCAACGCATCACTCGGCGATATCATGAGTCAGGTCAAGGAAGTAAAGGGCGTAAAAGTACTGGCTGCTTCCGTACCGGACATGGATCCGAAGGGTCTCATCAGCCTGTGCGCTGATCTGTCGAACAAGATCGGCGACGGCGTTGTTGTACTGGCAACGTCGGCAAACGGTAAGGTCAACCTTGTAACAATGGCCGGCAACGAATCACAGAAGAAGGGTGCGCACGCAGGCAACCTGATCCGTCAGGCTGCGGCTATTGTAGGCGGTGGCGGCGGCGGCCGTCCGAATATGGCGCAGGCAGGCGGAAAGAATCCGGAGAAGATCGATGAGATGATCGCGAAGATTCCGGAGATTCTGGAAGGCATGCTGAAATAATATGAATTTCATCTGAAATTCCTTCAAGATACTACTTGACGATATGGGAATAGATGATATAATAAAACAAGTGCAAAAATACCCAAACAGTTGTATTTAGCACATTTCACAACTGGAGGGAGGTTAGGTTTGGGCAATGGCTAATGTCATCGTAAAAGAAGGCGAATCATTAGATAGCGCTTTACGCAGATTTAAGAGAAGCTTTGCAAAGGCTGGCATCCAGCAGGAGATCCGGAAGAGAGAACATTACGAGAAACCGAGTGTTCGTCGCAAAAAGAAATCCGAAGCAGCTAGAAAGCGTAAATATAATTAATGCACATGAAAAGCTCCACAGTCCTCTGTGGAGCTTTTTTCGTGAATCTTTAGAGGAATAAATTTAATGGGGCTTCCCGCATGTGGACATACCTGTCTTTGATCAAAGAGGAAGGAGAGCGAATGAAAAAATATGTGACAACAACATATCGGATACAGATTTCCGGGAAGAAGCTTCCTGCCGGAAAGATCCGCGTCGTTTTTCTTTCCGATCTCCATAACTGTGCCGGAACCGGTGAAACAGAAGAATTGCTGCGCCGGATCGAGGAGGCCTCGCCCGATCTCGTGCTCTGCGGCGGCGATATGATCATGGGCAAGAAAAATGTCTCTCCGGAACCGGCAGTGCGCTTCATGCGCGCTCTCTCTGAGCGATATACAGTCTACACAGGCGAAGGAAATCATGAGTATCGTGCAGGCCTCTACCGGGAACAATACGGGGATCTTCTGGAACGGTACGAGAAGGGACTTGCGGGCTGCGACGTTGTTTTTCTGAAAAACGACAGCGCAACAGGTGAGATCCGCGGAATCCCCTTTGCGGTCTACGGTTATGAACTGCCGGCTTATTACTATGACCGGCTCCATCATCGGGACCTCGACGTGGGGAAGATCCGCGAAGTGCTGGGAAGGCCCGATGAGGACAAGCTGACCTTTCTGCTGGCACACAATCCGTCCTATACAGAGGAGTATCTCGCCTGGGGAGCGGATCTGACGCTCTCCGGACATTATCACGGAGGTGTTATGCGCTTTGGCGCGCATCACGGAGCCGTGACGCCGGACCTCAGAATTTTCAATCGTCATTCGTACGGACTGTTCCGTAACGGTCGAAAATCTGCTATAGTAACATCCGGATGCGGGGAACATACCATTCCGGTGAGGATCCGCAACCCGCGTGAAATCGTTGTCATTGACATGGAGATCGTTTGAATGGCTATTCCCGTTAAATTGCAGGCGTTTGAGGGACCGCTGGATCTGCTTCTGCACCTGATTGATAAAAACAAAATCGATATCTATGACATCCCGATCTCGGAGATCACCGATCAGTATCTGGACTATGTCCGGCAGATGGATCGCGCGGATATGGACGTGACCAGCGAATTCATGGTCATGGCCGCAACGCTGATCGATATCAAATGCCGGATGCTGCTGCCTCGTGAAGTGAACGAGGAGGGAGAGGAAGAGGACCCGCGGGAAGAACTGGTACAGCAGCTTCTCGAGCATAAGGAGTACCGCGCAATATCGGGACGGCTGCGGGAGTATATGGATAACGCCGGCAACGTTGTTGTCCGACCGCAGATCCTTCCAAAGGAGGTAGAGAAGTACCGGCCGGCTGCCGATCCGAATGAGCTGCTGGAAGGTGTGACACTGGATCAGCTGCACAGCATCTTCCGCTTTGTATTAAAGAAGCAGGAGAGCAAGGTCGATCCGATCCGAAGCCGCTTCGGCAAGATCGAAAAAGAGAAGGTTTCTCTGCCGGATAAGCTGAATTATGTCCAGATTCTGACACGAAAGAAGAGGCATGTGTCCTTCCGGCGTCTCCTGGAAAAGCAGGAGGGCAAGATGCAGGTCATTGTAC
>JAXJTA010000141.1:0-17038 GCA_036309825.1 Eubacterium sp.
GGGAACATACATCAAAGTGGTCAATGATTATCTCTTTGAGGAGATCAAAAATATCCGTGGTGAGCAGGATGGCGCGGAGGAGAGCAACGCCTGATGATGACAACGCCTGTTGATTTTCAAGGCACCCGTTTTTGACGGGTGCCTCATTTTGACTTTTGACTACATATATATGTACAGTGCCTGTGGGAGGGGTTGACTTGTAAAAAATTGAGAACTATACTGTACGCAAGTTCATAAATTATTTGCTGGGGGAGCACTTATGCTGAGAGTGCGGCCGAATCCTTTGAGCCGCTGACCCTTATTACCTGACCCGGACGATACCGGCGTAGGGAAGTAAGTTGGATCGTGATTATGATCGCGATTTTCAGTTCGTTCCCCTGTGCACAAAATGAGAAAGGGGAACTTTTTTATGTCTAACTTTTTGATGGTTCTTTTGGGATTCCTGGTAAAATATTCGGAAGATTCGGGAAGCTATATGCCTACCACGGCGGGCTTTCTGATGATCATCGGCATCATGATCGCCGCATTGCTGGCTGCCTGCTACGCGATGAAGCCGGATGAGAACGGCGCGCTCGGTACGAGACGTCTGGTATTTTCTTCGATGGCGATCGCACTTGCGACCGTTACTTCGATGATCAAGCTGTTTCATCTGCCGATGGGCGGAAGCATTACGCTTCTTTCCATGCTCTTCGTTGCTCTGATCGGTTACTGGTACGGTCTCGGTACGGGACTTCTGGCAGCTTTTGCCTACGGCCTGCTGCAGATGATCCTCGATCCGTACATTATTTCTCTGCCGCAGATGCTGGTCGACTATGTTTTTGCTTTTACGGCGCTCGGCCTGTCCGGTGTGTTCAGTAAGGCAAAATACGGCCTGATCAAGGGATATATCCTGGCAATTCTCGGCCGGTGGTTCTTCGCGTTCCTGTCCGGTTATATTTTCTTCGGCAGCTACGCAGCCGATTACGGCATGTCCGCATGGGCATATTCCGCGGTCTATAACGGAATCTACATCTTTACCGAGGCGGCGGTCACGATCGTGATCCTGCTGATCCCGGCGGTCAACAAAGCCATGCAGCGCGTCAAAGCGATCGCGGTGCAGGGAAACCACTGATAGACAAAACAAAAACATACGATGAGAACGGGGCACCGGAGCGAAAGGCTTTGGTGCCCCGTTTGTCTGCAAAAGAAGTGCGAACACCGCCGTATTGTGATATACTCAAGAGAAATGTCAACATATTTGCGGAAAAGGAGTGCGGTCGATGGATGGCGAAAAGTACCTGGAAATTCTGGGACAGGCTGCAAGGCTGAAGACAAATACCCGTCACTGCTTTACCGATGCGGGACGCAGGGAAAGCATAGCGGATCACAGCTGGCGCACGGCGCTTCTGGCAATGCTGCTTGGCGGCGAAGAGGAATTCCGGGATGTGGATATGAACCGCGTGATCCGGATGTGCCTGATCCACGATCTTGGCGAAGCCTTCACCGGCGATATTCCGACTTTTGATAAGAGCGCGCAGGATTCCGAGCGGGAGGAGGATCTCCTGAACGGCTGGGTGGATACTTTTCCGGCGGCACAGCGGGAGGAGTGGCAGAGCCTCCTTGCTGAGATGAACGGGCAGGAGACGGTCGAAGCCCGGCTCTACAAGGCGCTGGATAAAGTGGAGGCGGTGATCGCTCATAACGAATCGGATATCGAAACGTGGCTTCCGCTGGAATATGATCTTCAGCTGACCTATGGCAAAAAGGAAGGCGCGTTTTCGGAGACGCTGCGGGAACTTCGTGCCGCGGTCGATGAGCAGACGCGGGCGAAGATCGAGGCGGCAGGAAAGGAGAACTAGGATGTCTGTTTTTTCTTCAATAAAAGAAGCATGGGATGCGTGGCTTGCGCGCATGGCAAAATCCAATCAGGAGGCATTCGGCGGAGAAACACCGGACTGCTGCAAGATCAATCGGGATAATAATCAACTGGCACAGAAAAACAGGGACCGGAAGGCTTGAGCAGGCATGGAAGAGAAGAAATACGAAGGGTATGTCGGCGTTTTTGATTCCGGCGTGGGCGGAATCAGCGTGCTCACCGAGCTGTACAAACTGATGCCCCATGAAAATTACTTGTATTACGGAGATTCCGCGAACGCGCCCTATGGGGACCGGACGGACGAAAATATCCGGGAGCTGGCAGTCCGCGTGGCGGATCACCTGCTCGAGGCGAAGGTGAAGGCCATTGTCATCGCCTGCAATACGGCAACAAGCGCGGCGGCGTCATACCTGCGCGAACTTCATCCGGATATCCCGATCATCGGGCTGGAGCCGGCCATTAAGCCGGCGGCTCTCTCGGGAAACGGGAAGCGGTATCTGGTGATGGCGACAGAGGCTACACTGCGCCTGGAGAAGTATCGCGTTCTGGAGAAGAAGCTGGAAGACCGCGCCGAGTTCATTCCGCTTCCCTGCAAGGGGCTTGCGGACCGCATCGAAAAGGGCAATCTGGACGCACCGGACCTTCTGGAATATCTTCGGGAAAAACTCAGCCCCTATATGGGAAAGGTCGACGGCATCGTTCTCGGCTGCACGCATTATCCGTTTATTCAGAAGCAGCTGGAGGAGATCATGCCTGAGGCGGAGATCTATAACGGCGCCAACGGCGCAGCCAGAGAACTGCGTCACCAGCTGAAGGAACGCGGATTGCTGACGGAGAATGAGGGGAAGGGCGATGTTGTTTTTCAATCCTCACTGGATACGGAAGAGGAGCTTGCGCTCTATAAGAAATTTTTTGACGGAGATATATAATGAAGTTTTTGATTGTTGTAGATATGCAGAATGATTTCATTGACGGAAGCCTCGGGACCGAGGAGGCGCAGGCGATCGTTCCGAGAGTCATCGTTAAGATCGTCAATTTCGACGGCATGGTTCTGGCTACGAGAGATACACACGGGGAGAATTACGAGGAGACGCTGGAGGGACATAAACTGCCAGTGAAGCATTGTATCAAGGGCACCGAGGGCTGGGAGATCAGCAAGGAGATCCGGGGACTTCTGATGGCGGAGCCGATCGACAAGGCGGGCTTCGGAAGCGTGGAACTCTGCCGGATCCTGAAGCAGTTCCACAAGGAGGAGGAACCGATCGAGAGCATTACGCTCATCGGACTCTGCACCGACATCTGCGTGATCGCCAATGCGATGATGCTGAAATCTTTCCTTCCCGATGTGCCGATCATCGTCGATGCTTCCTGCTGCGCGGGCGTGAATCCGCTCCGGCATCAACAGGCACTCGGCGCGATGCGCGCGTGCCAGATCGATGTCATCAACGACTACGAGGCAAACCGCGCACCGGGGGAGGCGTACTGAACGAACGGGTATGGACATCAGAACCTTCATATTGATCGATCAACGTAAGTGCGGCAGAAACGTCGTGCGGAACGCCGGAGCAGCAGACGCTGCATACTGAACGATTGGCACATGACGGCAGATAATGAGTATGAAAAGGGGGATCCCGCATGCGTATCCGCGTGAACGGCATTGAGTTATATTATGAAAAAACGGGAAGCGGGCGGCCCCTTCTTCTCGTTCACGGAAACGGCGAGGATCATACGATCTTCGATGAAGCCGTGGAACTTTTGAAAGAGCACTTTACCTGTTACCGCGTCGACAGCCGCGGTCACGGGCAGAGCGGGCGCGTCGAATCGCTGCATTACCGCGATATGGCGAAGGACATGACGGAGTTGATTCGCGCACTGGATCTCTCGGATGTCCTGTTCTATGGTTTTTCCGACGGCGGCATCATCGGTCTGATCGCGGCTGCCGCTGAGAAGCGGATCACGGGACTGATCGCTTCGGGGGCGAACACCTATCCGAAGGGCATCGTCGCGAAGGAATATTATCATGACCTGTTCCGGAATTTTCTGCACAGAGATCCGATGGTGGAGATGATGCTGAAGGAGCCGGATATTTCGGATGCGGAGCTTGCTTCCATCGGGGCAAAAACGTTGATCACCGCGGGGGAACATGACCTGATCCGCATCAGCAATACGCGGCATATCGCCGGTACGATCCCCGGCGCGAAATTGATGATCCTGCCGGGAGAAGATCACGGCAGCTACATCTGCCACAGTACCAAGATCGCGGACATCATCCTTCGGGAATTTGCGTGAAAACAGCAGTAACAAATCAGGAAATACAAGGAGACAGAAATGGCAGCCAATTATTCACAGGGCAATATGGTCTTTGACTTCAAGAAGCAGACCGTCACGGGACAGAAGGCGGGGGATCCGATCTGCACCTATACCGTCTTTGATTCGCAGGCGGACCGGGCCTCGGTGGAAGAACCGATCATGGTTCTTGCCGACCAGGAGAAAAAACTTCCGCATCACCAGAACGGAACCTTTCTGAATCCGCACAAGCAGACCGGCTTCAGATATCGCGCTGATGAGAAAAACGGATCGTCATCGGAGATCGGTGAGGATAAGACCGCCGATATTCTTCGCATCGACCGCCGCTTTGTGAAGCTGCTGGACTGGCTCGGCGAGAACCAGATCTTCGTGAAGCTTTCGGGCGGGCAGCGGGAAGACGGCTACGGCATCTATAAGATCCACGCCGTGACGACCAACGGACGAAGCCGCGCGGCGAACGACGGGTTCCTGCAGATGGTGATCGAACGACTTCTGGCAAGCCGCGTTCAGGAAGAGGAGCTGAACGAGGACGGCGGCTTTGAGGACGCGGAGGAGGATCGCGTCATGCTGACGGATATGTCGGCGATGATCGATTTTCTGAGCTGCGCGGGCAGCGCACTGCCGGCCAATGTGCGGCGGTGGGCGCAGAGAAACATTGCTCTTGTCCGCGCCGGCAACGTGAGTCCCGAGGAAAAACGGCATGCGCAGCGCGCTCTTTCCATGATGCTCAATATACAGTGGAAGGGCTCCTACTTCGAATCGGTGGATCCGGTCGAAGCCAGAAGAATTCTTGATGAGGCGCTCTACGGCATGGAGAAGGTGAAGCAGAGGATCATCGAGACGATCATCCAGATCAACCGGACGCATACCCTTCCGGCATACGGTATCCTGCTCGCGGGACCGGCCGGTGTGGGAAAATCGCAGCTTGCCTATGCGGTCGCCAGGATCCTGAAGCTTCCGTGGGCTGCCCTCGATATGAGCGCGATCCATGACTCGGAGGCGCTTTCGGGAAGCCCGCGTGTCTACGCAAACGCGAAGCCGGGACTGATCATGGAGGCCTTTTCCGGAGCCGGCACTTCAAATGTTGTCTTTATCATCAACGAGCTGGACAAGGCTGATTCGGGCGATTCGGCGGGAAATCCCGCGGACGCGCTCCTGACGCTGCTTGACAACCTCGGGTATACGGACAACTATATCGAATGCATGATCCCGACCGGCGGTGTCTATCCGATCGCGACGGCCAATGATAAGAACAGGATCAGCGCACCGCTCATGAGCCGGTTCGCGGTCATTGATATTCCGGATTATACACCGGAAGAGAAGAAGACGATCTTCACACAGTTCTCGCTTCCGAAGGTCCTGAAGCGGATGGGCATGCGGGAAGACGAATGCATTGTGCCGGAAGAGGCTGTGGACGAAGTCATCGCAAGGTTCGGCTCTCTGCCGGGTTGCCGTGACCTGGAGCAGGCTGCCGAGCATCTGGCCGCAAACGCGCTGTACCAGATCGAGACGAAACACGTCGAAGGCGTACGCTTCGATGCCGAAGCGGTAAGACAGCTGCTGGCGGAGTAAGAACGCCGCGGAATGCGAAGTGCCTGGTCCGTACGCGTGAGTATAACAAGCATAGGATCAAGGCGTGTGAAGCCGGACGTTTCATCGAGGACAGACGTCGAAAGAAATATGATCAGCAATGTTAGAAGTGCCGCGTTTTTGGGCGGCGAAGGGGAAAGTTTATGGTTCAGGATATCCAGCCGAAGAAGTATCACGTAGAATATGAAGACAGGCAGCCGGGCGCAGACGCTCGTGTTCTGCTATATCAAAAGGGAAAAACGTTTCTCTGCCGCAGGGGCGACGAGGTCAGCTTTCCGGTGGCAGCGGATTTTGCGGGAACGGAAATGAATTATCGGTATCTGTTCCGCATCGATGACGAGGAGTACTACCTCGGAGAAATGAAAAACGAGGCTGTTCCGGAAAAACTGACCGGAGAGGGCTACGTTTTTACCGAAAATTCGATCTTCCGCTTTGTCGGACCGAAGGATCTTGCCTTTGCGGGAATCACGGGATATCAGCTGTGGGACTGGTACCGCGGACACGCCTTCTGCGGATGCTGCGGAAGCGCGACGGTGCATGACGATAAGGAACGCATGATGCGCTGCCCGAAATGCGGACGGATGTATTATCCGCAGATCTGCCCCGGCGTGATCGTGGCTGTCGTGCATAAGGGAAAATTGCTGATGAGCAAATACGCGGGACGCGATTTTCATCATTTCGCGCTGATCGCGGGCTTTAACGAGACCGGCGAGAGCCTCGAGGATACCGTGCACCGGGAAGTGATGGAAGAAGTCGGCCTGCGCGTGAAGAATCTGCGTTTTTACAAGAGTCAGCCATGGCCGTTCACCTCGACACTTCTTGTCGGATTCTTCTGTGAACTGGATGGGGATGATGAGGAAATTACGCTGGATCGCAATGAACTTGCCGAAGCCGGATTCTATTCTCCGGACGAGGTGCCGGAAGACACGGAACATGTCGCGCTGACGGCAGAGATGATGACTGTCTTCAAGAAAAATCAGGGACTGAGGAGGATAAACGAATGAAAATTCTGGTTACGGGAGGCGCCGGTTACATCGGCAGCCATACCTGTGTGGAGCTTCTGAATGCGGGGATGGAAGTTGTAGTGATGGATAATCTCTATAACTCGAGCGAGAAGGCGATCAGCCGGATCGAAGAGATCACCGGTAAGAAAGTGGCTTTCTACAATGTGGATATGCTGGATAAGGCGGGCGTGGAGAAGATCTTTTCGGAGCAGAAGATCGACGCGGTCATTCATTTCGCGGGACTGAAGGCTGTCGGCGAGTCGGTGCACAAGCCGATCGAATATTACCACAATAATATCACCGGCACGCTGAATCTGGTCGATGTGATGCGCAATCATGATTGCAAAAACATTATTTTCAGTTCCTCCGCAACGGTTTACGGAGAGCCGGCGCAGATCCCGATCACCGAGGAATGCCCGAAGGGCACCTGCACCAATCCTTACGGCTGGACCAAGTGGATGCAGGAACAGATCCTCACCGATCTGCATACCGCGGACCCGGAATGGAATGTCATCCTGCTCCGTTACTTTAACCCGATCGGTGCGCATAAGAGCGGCCTCATCGGCGAGGATCCGAAGGGAATTCCGAACAACCTGCTTCCGTACGTTGCTCAGGTCGCGATCGGAAAACTCCCGCAGGTCAATGTGTTCGGCGATGACTACGACACACCGGACGGAACCGGTGTGCGCGATTATATTCATGTTGTCGATCTGGCGATCGGTCACGTGAAGGCGATCGAGAAGTTGAAGAAAAAAGAAGGCGTTTTTGTATGCAATCTCGGAACCGACAAGGGCTACAGCGTTCTGGATGTGATCCACGCTTTTGAGAAGGCATGCGGCCATAAGCTTCCGTATGTAATCAAGCCGAGACGTGACGGCGATATTGCAACCTGTTATTCCGACTGCGCCCTGGCGAAGAAGGAACTCGGCTGGGAGGCGCAGTACGATATCGACGAGATGTGCCGCGATTCCTGGAACTGGCAGTGCAAAAATCCGAACGGCTACAACGATTGATCATTCGGGATAGATAAGGTGCTCATCGGTGATGCCGGTGAGCGTTTTGTCCAGATAGCGCTTTGCCCACCAGTGCGCCATGTTCAGGTTCATGTCGCTGTAGTTGCCGCAGTCGCGCGGTGTCGCGCCGGGGACATCGCCCTCGAAGGTGCTGATGAAGGCATAGGTGCGGGTCACGAGATCCACGATATCGCGGGACTCGTAATCGCCGGCGAGAAGCAGATAGAAGCCGGTACGGCAGCCCATCGGCCCGAAGTAGATGACGCGGTCACGGAATTCTTCGTCGTTGCGAAGGAAGGTAGCGCCGAGATGCTCGATGCAGTGGACTTCGGCGGTGCTCATGACCGGTTCGCGGTTCGGTGCCGTCATGCGGAGGTCGAAGGTGGTGATCGTTTCGGTTCCGATATGGTCTTTGCGGGATACGTAGATGCCCGGCTCAAGTTTTTCGTGATTAATGGTAAAGCTTGCAATTTTTTCCATGGATGATTCCTCCTTGTATATGAGACAAGTGTACGGTGAGACGTGGGGAATGTCAATCGGGAACGACGCGCCGCAGGGAGAACGCGAAAACCGTTCATGCCGCGGTGTAAAAGGGTTGGCTCTTTCCGGGTATGTATGCTATATTTAGATATTATACGAGATAAATTGGATCTCTATGCGAATAGAGTTTTTTCTGAGTTTTTTTTGAGTTTTTCTGAGTTTTTAACTGGAGGCGTTATGGAAGCAAAAGATTGCAAAAACAAAATTATTCTGACAGGAGACCGTCCGACGGGACGCCTGCATCTGGGACATTATGTAGGCTCTCTGAAGAGACGTGTGGAACTGCAGAATTCCGGAAAATACGATGAGGTCTACATCCTTGTTGCGGATGACCAGGCTCTGACCGACAACTGGGATAATCCGAAGAAGATCCGCGATAACATCATCGAAGTCGCTCTGGATTATCTGTCCGTCGGCATTGATCCGGCGAAGGCCAATATCTGCATTCAGTCCGCGATTCCGGCACTTCATGCGCTGACCTTTTACTATATGAATCTTGTTACGACACAGCGTCTGTCCAGAAATCCAACTGTAAAGAGCGAGATGGTGATGCGCGGTTTTTCCGGCGAAGAGGGCGAGAACGACAATCAGGCAGGACTTCCGGCAGGCTTCTTTACCTACCCGGTTTCCCAGGCTGCCGACATCACCGCCTTCAAGGCAACGACTGTCCCGGCAGGCGAGGATCAGCTGCCGATGCTGGAGCAGACAAGAGAGATCGTCAGAAAGTTCAATTATACCTATCAGCGTGACGTACTCGTAGAGCCGGAGATCCTTCTCCCGGAGAATGAGTCCCAGAGACGTCTGCCCGGCACGGACGGCAAGGCGAAGATGTCCAAGTCTCTCGGCAACTGCATCTACCTTTCCGATGACGCAAAAACGCTGAAGACCAAGGTCATGAGCATGTATACCGATCCGGAGCATATCAATATCGCGGATCCGGGCCACGTAGAGGGCAACATGGTATTCACTTATCTGGATGCTTTCTGCCGCCAGAAACAGTTTGCGGAATATCTGCCGGATTACAGCTGCCTCGACGAGATGAAGGAGCATTACAGAAAGGGCGGCCTCGGTGATGTAAAGTGCAAGAAGTTCCTGATCAAGGTTCTTGAAGAGATGCTTTCCCCGATCCGCGAAGAGCGCGCGAAGTGGGCGGCAAATATCCCGGCAGTCTACGATATTCTGCAGTCCGGTACTGCGAATGCCGTTGAAAAAACGAACGCGACACTTGCCGAGGTACGTGACGCAATGCGCATCAATTACTTCGACGATCGCACCATCATCAATGACTGGGACCAGTGGATCAATAATAAGTGATCAATAATAAGTGATCATTAATAAGTGATCATTAATGAGTGATCATATAAGTGATAAAGACATAAGACATTTTGGCATAAAAAAACAGGCCATTTTGCGGCTGCTTTTCGATGAAAATTCGATGACGGCCCGCAAAATGGCCTGTTTTCTGCTTTTTCGGAATCGCCGGGCTTGTGGAAACAACAAAATAGAGAGGAATGAAGAAAATTGTTGTCGCCCGGCCGAGGAACGCCCGTGGAAAACAACAAATCAGAGTGAAATCAGGAAATTTGTGGTCATGCCTCCTCGGCTGCGAGCAATCTTGCCATGTCCGCGGGGATCGGTGCCTCGAAGTGGACCGCTTCGCGGGTGATGGGGTGAATGAAGTCCAGATAACGGGAGTGCAGCGCCTGGCGGGCGATGCCCGGGCAGGATGCGGGGCAGGTCGAGGGATCACGGGACGGGCAGCCGGAGACGGAAATGTCGGTATTAGCCGGAGGCAGAATGCGTGAGCCGGCTTCACGGATGTCTGCAGCAGTAGCGGAATGATCCGCAGCATCGGCGGAATGATCCGCAGCATCGGCGGAATGATCCACGGCAGCAGCGGAAAGATCCGCGTTCCAGGGCTTTCTCTCCGGGAAATAAGGACGAATGCAGCTCGGATTGTATAACGTATCGCCGAGCAGCGGATGTCCGATCGCATTCATATGAACGCGGATCTGGTGCGTGCGCCCGGTTTCCAGATGAAGTTCTACGAGCGAATAGCCGGCCTTGAATCGCTTCAGAGTCTTGTAGTGCGTGACGGCGCGATCACCGTTTTCGCGGTCGACACAGCGTTCGATGAGAGAGCCCTCCCGACGGCCGATCGGCAGGTCGATCGTGCCGGAATCAGGGACAAAGCCCTCCGCGATCGCTATGTAGGTACGATGAATTTTACGAGCCAGCAGTGCCTGTTCAAGCACGCAGGCACTGAGCAGATTCTTGGCTGTGATCAGGAGCCCTGTGGTATCGCGGTCGAGACGATTGATGCAGCGAAATACGTAAGGGATCCCCTGTTCTTTGTAGTACCAGGCAACCCCGTTAGCCAGTGTGTTGGCAGGATGGCTGATTGCTGGGTGAATGGCTTCGTTGGCCGGCTTATCAATAACCAGAATATCCTCGTCCTCGTAGATGATCCCAAAGGGGATCGGCGCGGGAACAATCGTTTCGGATGATTCTTCATCACGGACCTTTGTGCGCAGAATGTCTCCCTCGGAGAGTGGGTAGGACATGTATTGGTGAATATCATTGACCATGACCGCATCCTGGATCGGTTTCATCGAAGCGAGAATATGCTTGGAATAACCGCGGGAGCGAAGGAAGGTACGAATGTCCTTTCCGGATTCTTCTGCGGTGATTTTGTATGTGAATGTTCTTTCCATGAGAGTAAGATATTCCTTCCAAGGTGATGAAAAATCCCGATGACTCCGAGATAAATAATATTCCGGGAATCACAGGGGAGCCCGCGAAACGTTGAAATTCTGCGGAGTCCGCAAAGCCATGGGATCTCAGGGGAGTCCGTGAAAACGTTGAAATTCCGTGAAGGTCGTGAAGCCGATGGAATTCCGGAAGCAGCGTGAGGTGCGAGCACCATGCGGTGCCGTGCGGACGCTCTCTGCCGTCTAATCGTAACCTCCGGTTCCTGTTCTTGTCAAACGCAACATTGCATGCCGGGTCAAACACAACAATGCAGGACCCTGCCCCAAAAGCAATATTTCATTGTATGCCATCTGAAATCGTGCTATACTCAGTTAGAGACTTTCCGGCATGTTGTCTTCACAGATCAGGTCATGCTGCAAAGGCTGCCGGAAGGCTTAAATACTAGGCTTAAATACTAGAAAAAACTGACGAGAGGTAACGGATATGAGTGAAGAATATGTGGCATATGTGGGAACATACACGCATGGCTCCAGTATCGGAATCCATCTGTATGATGTGAACGTAGAGGAAGGAACTCTTACAGAACGTAAGGTGATTCCGGTCAACAATTCTTCTTACATTTGTCGTTCCAAGAATAATAAATATCTGTATTCGATCGCTGATGAAGGCGTTGCCGTTTTTGCCATTGACGAGACCGGTGATCTGCAGATGATCAACAAGATCGGTATCGACGGTATGAGAGGCTGCTACATCACCGTAGATGAGACAGGAAAATATCTGATCGTCGGCGGTTATCATGACGGCAAGGTCACACTGGTGCACACGCATCAGGACGGAAGACTCGGCTCGGTTATGGACGGCGTGTTCCATCAGGGTCTCGGCAGTGTTGCGGAGCGTAACTTCCGCCCGCATGTAAGCTGCGTAAAGATGACACCGGATAACAAATTCCTCTGCGCTGTTGACAACGGCATCGATCAGGTAAAGATCTACCGAATCACCTCGAAGGAAAAACTGGCTCTCGTGGATGTCGTCCGTTGTGAGCGTGAGTCCGGTCCGCGTACACTCTATTTCAGCAGAGACGGACACTATGCATACCTGCTCTATGAACTGTCCAATACCGTGGATGTATTCACATACAACGTGATCGACGGAGATCCGGTCTTTGAGAAGATCCAGACGGTTTCCACAACATCCGATAACGTGGATACACTGCATGATGCGGCTTCCGGCATGTGCCTGTCCAAGGACGGCAAATATCTCTTTACCTCCACCGCGGGAGATGACACCGTTGCCATGTATTCGATCGATCAGGAGACCGGTAAGCTGACACAGGAGTTCGCGCTTCCGATCAGCGGCGAATATCCGAAGGATATCGCGCTTTTCCCGGATGGCAAGCATATCGCGTGTGTAAACCATGAATCCAATTCGATCACGACCTTCACCATCGATTATGAGAAGAAAGTCCTTGTGATGAAGGGAAAACCGATGCGTGTGGATACGCCGAATACGATTTTGATCACAAAGAAAGGCCTTGACTGACGGGCTCGTATAAGAGGATACATACAGCTGTCGCGCCTGAGAAAAACGTTTTTTCGGTACGGCAGCTTTTTTTACCATAGAAGATTCTATATTCGTGGAAGTGAGTTGGAAATAAGATGAGCGTAGTTGCGTTGATTCCCTGCGACAGTTATGACAGGGAACTTGTTTATGAGAAATTGAAGAAGGGGCTGGAGCTGCTCGGCGGAATCGGCATTTTTGCAAAAACGGACGAGAAGGTTCTGCTGAAGCTGAATCTGGTGCGGACGGCGGCTGTTGAAAGAGCGGTCACCACCCACCCGGCCGTTGCGGAAGCGCTGGCAAGGATCCTCTCGGAAGAAGGATACCGGGATGTTTCGGCGGGCGATTCGAGCGGATTCGGGTCTTCGCTGAAGGCAATGAGCGAGCTGGGACTCGACGAGCCATTTAGAAAATACGGTGTGAAGGCGGTCGGCTTTGAAGAGGGCGTCCGGGTGGAATATCCGGATGGGATCCACGCGAAGGAGTTTATGATCGCGAAAGACGTTCTGGACTGCGACGCCCTGATCAGCGTCTCGAAGATGAAAACGCACGCTCTGGAGCATATCACGGGAGCGGTGAAAAACCAGTATGGCTGCGTGCAGGGACTGAATAAGGCGAAGGGGCATACGGCCTACCCGAGTCCGGAGAGTTTCGCGCGCATGCTGATCGATCTGAACAAGCGGGTGAAACCGCGGCTCTATATCATGGACGGTATTGTGGCAATGGAAGGGAACGGGCCGACCTCGGGGGATCCGGTGCCGATGAATCTGCTCCTTCTTTCGGCTGATCCGGTAGCGCTCGATGCCGTATACAGCCGCCTGGTCTATCTGGATCCGTCGATCGTTCCGACGGAAGCAGCGGGAGAACAGATGGGACTCGGGACGATGAGGGAGGAGAACATCACGATCCTCACACCGGAAGGACAGATCTCGCAGAAAGAGGCAACGGAACGATACGGAAACGCGGATTTTCGTGTAGTAAGGAAAAATTCAAAGGGCAGCGGCCTTATGGCAGCGGCGGGAATCTTCAAGATCTTTCAAAAGAAGCCGCGTATCATCGCGGACCGCTGCAGAAAGTGCGGTGTCTGCGTGGAGAGCTGTCCGGTAGATGGCAAAGCTCTCGATTTCCGCAAGGGGCGGAATAATCCGCCGGTCTATGATTACCGGAAATGCATCCGGTGTTTTTGCTGCCAGGAGATGTGCCCGCATAAGGCGATCGAAGTAAAGTGAGATGTGCGCCGACGTGCGTGAGCTGTGCACCAATATGCGCGGCTTTTCGCTGAGCCACGCCCGAGTATCACGCGGGCAATTATATAAGAGAGGAACCAGGATCATGGGAAGAACAGAATCGGGCAATCGCAACAAAGGAATCTTATTTATTCTGCTTGCTGCCTTTTTCTTTGCCATGATGACGATGTTCATCCGGCTTTCGGGAGATCTGCCTACGGCGCAGAAGGCGTTTTTCCGGAACTTCATAGCCTGCATCGCGGCATTGGCGATGCTTCTTCGCACCCCGGAAAAACTCAGGATCGGGAAGGGCAATATACCGTTTTTGCTTCTGCGGTCCGCGTGCGGATCGGTCGGCATCTTCTGCAATTTTTACGCGGTCGACCACATGAACGTGGCGGATGCCAACATGCTGAACAAGCTGTCTCCCTTCTTTGCCATTATTTTCTCGGCGCTCATACTGAAAGAGATGGCTTCGAGGCGGGACTGGATCTGTGTCGCACTCGCGTTTTCGGGGGCACTCCTCGTGATCAGACCAAGCTTTTCGATGGAAACGGTCGTGGCTCTGATCGGTGCGGCGGGGGGACTTGGCGCGGGAATTGCCTACACGTTCGTGCGCCTGCTGGGGGAAAGAGGGGAGAGGGGCCCTATGATCGTCTTCTTCTTCTCGGCTTTCTCGTCACTCCTCTGCCTGCCTTTTATGGTCGTGAACTTTGTTCCGATGTCCGGATATCAGTGGGCAATGCTCCTTCTGTGCGGGCTGTCTGCCATGGGAGGGCAGCTCTCGATCACGGCGGCCTATACCCACGCGCCGGCAAAAGAGATCTCGGTCTTCGACTATTCACAGGTGATCTTCGCGGCACTCCTCGCGGTCGTGCTCTTCGGTGAACTTCCGGACAGACTGAGCATCGCAGGTTACGCGATCATTATCGGAGCGGCACTCTGGCGCTGGCGGATGAATCAGAGGGTATCACAGAAAACGGCAAGATAAATAAGAAAAGGTAAAAAAAGAGAAAAAAGTGATGCATTTTTGCAGATACAAGGTAACTTTTGGTGACACCAAAATAAAAGAGTGCTATAATATCAACGTATGTTTAAAAGTACGTCGTTTTTAAACAATATAAGGAGGAATAGTTACGATGGCAAGAAAAATGAAAACCATGGACGGTAACACAGCGGCAGCTCATGCTTCCTATGCGTTCACAGAAGTGGCAGCAATCTTCCCGATCACTCCGTCATCCCCGATGGCAGAGCATACCGATGAGTGGGCAACTCAGGGAAGAAAGAACCTTTTCGGACAGGAAGTTCAGATCACAGAGATGCAGTCTGAGGCTGGTGCAGCAGGTGCCGTACACGGCGCAATTGCAGCAGGTGCTCTGACAACAACCTACACAGCATCCCAGGGTCTTCTCCTGATGCTCCCGAACATCTACAAGATCGCAGGTGAGCAGCTTCCGGCTGTATTCGATGTATCTGCACGTTGTGTAGCTACACACGCACTGAACATTTTCGGAGATCATTCTGACGTATACGCATGTCGTCAGGCAGGTGCTGCAATGCTCTGCGAATCTTCCGTACAGGAGGTTATGGACCTTACACCGGTTGCTCATGCAGCAGCTCTGAAGGGACAGCTTCCGTTCATCAACTTCTTCGATGGATTCCGTACATCTCACGAGCTCCAGAAGATCGAGACATGGGATTATGAAGATCTCAGAGACATGATCGATGTAGAAGCTCTCAAGGCATTCAAAGCAAACGCTCTGAATCCGGAACATCCGAAGGAAATGGGATCCGCACAGAACCCGGATATCTTCTTCCAGGCTCGCGAAGCTTCCAACCCGTTCTATGACAACATGCCGGCAATCGTACAGGAGTACATGGACAAAGTTAATGCCAAGATCGGCACTGACTACAAACTGTTCAACTACTACGGCGCAGCTGATGCTGAGCACGTAATCGTTGCTATGGGTTCCGTATGTGACTGTATCGAAGAGACCATCGACTACCTTATGGCTCAGGGCCGCAAAGTCGGTGTCGTAAAAGTTCGTCTGTACAGACCGTTCTGCAAAGAAGCCCTCATCGATGCGATCCCGGATACTGTAAAGCAGATCTCCGTTCTTGATCGTACAAAAGAGCCGGGCTCTATCGGCGAGCCGCTGTTCCTGGATGTTGTAGAAGCACTCCGCGGCAGCAAGTTCGACGGCGTTAAGATCTTCGGCGGACGTTACGGCCTTGGTTCCAAGGATACAACTCCGGAGCAGATCGTTGCTGTATACGACAATGAGACCAAAGAGAGATTCACGATCGATATCGTTGATGATGTAACATTCCTGTCTCTGCCGGTAGGCGAGCCGCTTGTTACCACTCCGGAAGGAACAGTTAACTGTAAGTTCTGGGGACTTGGTGCTGACGGTACCGTTGGTGCGAACAAGAACTCCATCAAGATCATCGGCGATAACACCGACATGTATGCACAGGCATACTTCGATTATGACTCCAAGAAATCCGGCGGTGTTACAATGTCTCACCTTCGTTTCGGTAAGAAGCCGATCAAGTCTACTTACCTGATCAAGAGAGCAAACTTTGTAGCATGCCACAACCCGTCCTACATCACCAAGTTCAACATGGTACAGGAGCTGGTTGACGGAGGAACATTCCTTCTGAACTGCCCGTGGACCGGCGAAGAGCTTGAGAAGCATCTTCCGGGACAGGTTAAAGCTTACATCGCTAAGCACAACATCAAGTTCTACGTCATCGATGGTGTTAAGACCGGTATCGAAGTTGGTATGGGACCGACCCGTATCAATACCATTCTTCAGTCCGCATTCTTCAAACTCACCGGAATCATTCCGGAGGAGAAGGCAATCGAGCTGATGAAGGCTGCTGCAAAAGCTACTTACGGACGTAAGGGTGATGATGTAGTTGCCAAGAACTGGGCTGCTATCGACGCAGGTGCTGACAAAGCTGTACAGGTAGAAGTACCGGCAAGCTGGGCTGACTGCGAAGATGAAGGTCTTGAGTTCAAGAAAGTTACCGAGGGACGTCAGGATGCTGTTGACTTCGTTAACAACATTCAGCTGGCTGTATCTTCTCAGGAAGGCAACAACCTCCCGGTATCCGCTCTTGCTAAGTACGTAAACGGAGAGACTCCGTCCGGTACTGCTGCATACGAGAAACGTGGTATCGCCGTAAACGTTCCGGTTTGGAATAAAGAGAACTGTATCCAGTGTAACA
>JAXJTA010000142.1:0-3725 GCA_036309825.1 Eubacterium sp.
CAACCGTACCGGGCAAGATCGTCCGCGTGGAAGCAGGTGTAGGCACAGCCGTTAAGTCCGGTGATGCGATCCTGGTTCTTGAAGCAATGAAGATGGAAATTCCGGTCGTAGCTCCCCAGGATGGTACCGTAGCATCTGTTAATGTCAGCGCAGGCGATGCAGTAGAAGCCGGCGATGTACTGGCTACCATGAACTAATAGTGAACATTTTTGTTCACTGTTTCAATTCTGACCGGAGGGTTATAAAAAATGATCTTATCAACTTTAGAAAATCTGATTCATCAGACTGCCTTCTTCAACGTTACATGGGGCAACTTCGTAATGATCGCCGTTGCGTTTGTCTTCCTGTATCTGGCAATCAAGCATGATTTCGAGCCGCTTCTTCTGGTGCCGATCGCGTTCGGTATGCTGCTCGTAAATATTTATCCGGATATCATTGCAGGCCCGAGCACAGATGCAGCCGGCATCGAACATGCAGGCGGTCTTCTGTGGTATTTCTTCCAGCTGGACGGCTGGTCAATTCTTCCGTCACTGATCTTCATGGGTGTCGGAGCAATGACAGACTTCGGTCCGCTTATTGCAAACCCGATTTCCTTTGTAATGGGCGCTGCAGCACAGGCAGGTATCTACGTTGCTTACTTCCTGGCGATCTTCCTTGGATTCAATGGAAAAGCCGCAGCCGCTATCTCCATCATCGGCGGAGCGGACGGCCCGACCTCCATCTTCCTCAGCGGTAAGCTTGGCCAGACGGCTCTTATGGGTCCGATCGCCGTTGCGGCATATTCCTATATGTCCCTCGTACCGATCATTCAGCCGCCGGTAATGAAACTCCTCACAACAGAGAAGGAGAGAAAGATCAAGATGCAGCAGCTTCGTCCGGTATCCAAACTGGAGAAGATCCTGTTCCCGATCGTCATTACCGTCGTTGTATGTCTGCTTCTTCCGTCCACAGCTCCGCTCGTAGGTATGCTGATGCTCGGAAACCTCTTCCGTGAGTCCGGCGTTGTAAAACAGCTGACCGAGACCGCTTCCAATGCGATGATGTACATCGTTGTTATCCTTCTGGGAACTTCCGTAGGTGCTACAACAAGTGCAGAGGCATTCCTGAATGTAACAACTCTGAAGATCGTTCTTCTGGGTCTGGTTGCTTTCGTGTTCGGTACGGCAGCCGGAGTCCTTCTCGGAAAACTTTTGTGTGTACTTACCCATGGAAAGATCAATCCGCTGATCGGATCCGCCGGTGTATCCGCCGTTCCGATGGCAGCCCGTGTATCTCAGAAGGTCGGAGCGGAAGCAGATCCGACAAACTTCCTGCTGATGCACGCAATGGGACCGAACGTAGCCGGTGTTATCGGTACCGCGGTAGCGGCCGGAACCTTCATGGCAGTATTCGGTGTAAACTAATAATCGTTGAATTTTAGGAGGAAAATATTCATGGCAGAGATTGAGAAAAAACCTGTCAAGATTATGGAAACGATCCTTCGTGACGCACACCAGTCGCTGATCGCGACCCGTATGCCCACCGAGGAAATGCTTCCGATCATTGAGAAAATGGACCAGGTCGGCTATCATGCCGTTGAGTGCTGGGGCGGCGCAACCTTCGATTCCTGCCTGCGGTTCCTTCATGAGGATCCGTGGGAGAGACTGAGAAAGCTCCGTGACGGCTTCAAAAATACCAAACTGCAGATGCTGTTCAGAGGACAGAACATCCTCGGATACAAGCCGTACGCAGATGATGTTGTAGAATACTTTGTACAGAAATCCGTAGCAAACGGCATCGACGTAATCCGTATCTTCGACTGCCTGAACGATCTTCGTAACCTGGAGACCTGTGTCAAGGCGGCAAACAAGGAGAAGGGTGCGGAGGCTCAGGTCGCTCTTTCCTATACCCTCGGTGATTCCTACACCATGGAGTACTGGACCAAGAAGGCAAAAGCCATCGAAGAGATGGGCGCTGATTCTATCTGCATCAAGGACATGGCAGGCCTTCTGACGCCGTATAAGGCCACAGAGCTCGTAACGGCTCTGAAAGAGACCACAAGCCTCCCGATCGAGCTTCATACCCATTACACCTCCGGTGTAGCTTCCATGACCTATATGAAGGCCGTAGAGGCAGGTGTGGATATTATCGATACCGCGATGTCTCCGTTCGCTCTGGGAACTTCCCAGCCGGCGACAGAGGTTATGGTAGAGACCTTCCGTGGAACTCCGTACGACACCGGTCTGGATCTCAGAAAGCTTGAAGAGATCGCCGATTACTTCCGTCCGTACAGAGATGAGTGCCTGGAAAGCGGTCTTCTGAATCCGAAGAACATGGGGGTAAATATCAAGACTCTCGTATACCAGGTACCTGGCGGCATGCTTTCCAACCTGACAAGCCAGCTGGCTCAGCAGCATGCGGAAGATAAGTTCTACGAAGTACTGGAGGAGGTTCCGAACGTACGTAAAGACCTCGGAAACCCGCCGCTTGTTACTCCGTCTTCCCAGATCGTCGGTACACAGGCCGTATTTAACGTTATCATGGGCGAACGCTACAAGATGATCACCCAGGAGACCAAGGACATTCTTGCCGGCAAATACGGCACGACCACCGATCCGGTAAATCCGGAGCTTCAGAAGAAAGCTCTCGGCGATGTAGAGCCGATCACCTGCCGTCCGGCTGATCTGCTTGAGCCGCAGCTTCCGGAGATGGAGAAAGCAATTGCCGCTTACAAACAGCAGGATGAGGACGTGCTCAGCTACGCGCTCTTCCCGCAGGTAGCGATGGACTTCTTCAAATACAGAGATGCGCAGAAGACAGGCGTAGACGCAAAGAAAGCGGATACAGAGAATAAGGCATACCCGGTATAATTTCCCGCATTGCCTGCAATAAAAATAAGGGGCTGCGTTTCACGCAGCCCAAATAAAAGAGGTACCTCCGCACGGGAGGTACCTCTTTTTGCATGCCTGCAGACAGACGGACGGCAGCACACAGGACTATCCCCTTGCTCCGTTTCCCTCGTGACTGACGGTATCTGGATCAATCCACGTAATGAGTCACTCAGTCCAAATGTCGCTGCGTGGATACTCCTGCCTGCTGCCTGTAAACTTGCAGGAATGTTAGCATTCAGGGGTTCAACATCAGCTATCTATATCAAATATGCAGGGGTGGCTGAGACACAGATGGCAGAGAGACAGAAAGCAGAAAAGAATTGTCCTCGCAGCGACATTTGGACTGAACGGCACGTTGCCTTGAATAACAGGAACGTTGAAGCCGTGAGGGAAACGGAGCCAGAGGACATTCTTTTCTGCTTTATTATTATATGCTATTTTAGTGTTATTTGCGTTCCGGCTGTCTTTGCGGGTGTGCATCGTGCGGTGTTTACGCGGTTCTGCGCCGGCGCGTCTTCAGCCGCTCTTTGATCCGGTTATACAGCAGGTTGAGCTGCGTGATGATACGGATCAGGTAACGCAGGATCGGTTCGGTCGCGATCGAGAAGACGACGAACAGCATGATGCATCGTGTGGACATTCCGGTGATTCCGAAGAAGCCGTGCAGGAAGATCAGGCAGAAGAGCATTGCACCCATGCAGCCGAGTACGATTCCCCACTTGTAAGGATCCATCGGTTTGGTAATGTGGTGCAGGATCATGAATCCGACGATCGCCATCAGGATCGCGCAGGCAGTCGAGATATCGATCGAGCTTACGTCGAAGACCTCACCGAATACGACAAGGGAAGCGATGA
>JAXJTA010000143.1:0-10146 GCA_036309825.1 Eubacterium sp.
CGTCATAGTTGTCCAGATAGATCAGTCCGCAGACCATTGCTTCATCCTGATACTTCCGGATATAATCGCGCAGTTCCGTCTCATCATGCAGAATAAAAGCGTACATGTACGCGCCGGATCCCTCTGCCTGCTCCAGGATCCCGGAGCTTTCGATCAGCGAATCCATGACAATATTGCGGATCACCACGCGGTAATTGCGGCTGTCATAGACCGTATCATATTCTGCCATCTGCTCTCTCGGCGGAAGCTTGTCCAGCGTGATCCCCGTCAGAAGGCTCGTGATCGACTTCCGGTAATTCCTGCGGTCCTTCCCCGTAACATCCGAGAATGCGTTGTTGAACCACAGAAGCTTCCCGTGGTCATCGGTGATCGCATAGGGAATATCCAGGTCCGCCAGTAATTTCTTCTGCACCTGACCGTACTGCGTGGCAAAGGAAATCATTTCATGCATGACTGCTCTCTGCCTGGTCTGAAGCATGACGATCACCAGAATAAAGTAGAGCAGAATAGCCACGGACATGATGATACCGGCCTTGCGGCTGATAAAGTATACGATGGCATTCATCCCGATCAGAATCAGGATCAGCCACAGAGGCGCATACAGAAATGCCCGAAGGCGTCCTGTCATTTTGACTTTGTTCATGTCTTTCACCTGTTTAAGTGTAGACAGGCGGCCACAGAAAGAGTTCGCATGGCCGCCCGTAATTACATATTATGTATAGTTCTGATTCTTTACTGGAACGGAAGCTCCTCGTCAAGAGAATCCGGGATGTTCATGAAGCCGTCCGGAGATTCTGCCGGCGCGCTGTTTCTGGCCGGAGCCGCAGCTCTCGGTGCGCTCGGCGCGCTCTGCGCGTATCCGCCGCCGTTCTGGGCAGCTGCGTTTTTGCTCTCGGCAAACTCCTGCTCTTCGACAACTACGTCGGTCGTATATACCTTGGTGCCGTCCTGTCTGGTGTAGCTTCCGGTCTGGATGCGTCCGGTGATCGCAAGCTTGGTTCCCTGGTGGAGATACTTCTCCGCGAACTCGGCCTGTCTGCCGAAGGCTACGCAGCCGATGAAATCTGCTGTCTGCTCATTGCCTTCGCGGCGGAAACGACGATCAACTGCCAGTGTGTATCTGGCGATCGCCTGCGAATTCTCCCCCTGTGAATAGCGGATATCCGGTTCTCTTGTCAGTCTTCCCATAAGAATTACTTTGTTCATATTAATACCTCACTGTTGGTGTTTTATACTGCTATCACAATAAAAAATCATACCATAATATCGCTTCTAATTCAAGCCTCGCCGGATGTGTCATCCTTGCTTCGAAGCCCCCTTGTGTTCTTCTCCACAAGCTTTCTCGGCACCCATACGAGATGGCCGCAGCCCATGCACTTCAGGCGGAAATCCGCGCCCACGCGAAGGATCTCCCATTCCTGACTTCCGCAGGGATGCGGTTTCTTCATTTTCACAATGTCTCCGACATGAAATTCCATTGTTTGTTCCTCTCTTTAAGGCCGTCATGCCCGTTTTTTTCAAAACGCACGGCAGAACCGCGCGCCGCGAAATCCGGACCTTGTCACAGCACGCGTACCGCCTGGACGACATATCGCGCCGCCGAATCATCGGTACAGGTGGAAAGCGTGATCACGCGGCTGTCCGCCGTGAACGCCATCTGATCCAGCTTGGCCTGCGATTCGTCCTGCATCAGGTTGCACCAGTCTGTGAAGGTCTCATCCGTTCCCGTGAAGAGCGTATAGACCTCACTTGAGATCGCCGTTCTGTGCAGGCTGAACATCTTGTACTTATAATTGCCGGTCGGCGTGAAGATCCAGATATACGGATCCTTCTTGTAATTATCTTCATCCGCCAGATGCGGCAGCTTGCTGAACATTGATCCGTCCAGCATATTGTGGCCATAGATGATCGTATTCGGGTCATTGAAATCCGCGTTATTCTGCGCCTCTACAAAGATCGAGCCGGACATATTCCACGTTTTTTCCACGGTGCGCCTCAGATAGAAATCATTATCGGTATAATGCACGACCGGATAGCTGATCTTCAGCGCGCCGATGTAGATCCACGCTACGATATCTTCATTGACAAGCTTCAGATTCTCCCAGTCCACCTTGACCGGCACGGTCTCCGGTTCCACGCTCTGTACGTCGACCGCCTCGACCGAATCCGCCTGCGGCGTGGGTTCCGGCGTCGGTGTGGGCGTTTCCACGATGACCGCGTATTTATTCTGCAATTCCTTATACTCATCCTGACTCTTCTTGTATTCGAGCGCCGTGGTGATCAGCTTATAGCCGGAAAACGCCATGACGCCGAGGCAGATGATGATCGCGATTGTAAAGAAGGCCTGTGCCCCCTTGCTTCTTTTCTTCTTCGCGGGATTCTTTTTGAGCTTCTGTCCCTTGTTTTTCTCGTCGTCTCTCATGCTCTGGGATCTCCCTTTTTATTTTTGTTGTAAATAATGCGAAGACCTTTCAGCATCAGATCTTCATCGACGGTCAGCGGCTCCTCGCAGTACGGGCGGACAAAGCCCGCGGATGCGCCCGTGATGATCACGGAATGCTCCGTCCCCCTGTCCTTTCTGATCCGGCGGACCAGACCGTCGATCATTGACGCATAGCCGTATACCAGACCGCTTCGCATACAATCCTCGGTATTTGTCCCGATCAGCCGCCCCGGTTTATCGTTGAGACTGATCTGCGGCAGCTGTGACGTTCTCTGGATCAGGGCGTCGAGACTGATCTGCGGTCCCGGCGTGATCATGCCTCCTCTGTAGCTTCCGCTCTCATCGAGAACGGAGATCGTGATCGCCGTGGAAATATCGAAGATGATCGCGGGCATATCGTACTCTGCCGCTGCAGCCACCGCGTTCGCCACGCTGCGGCTGCCAAGCTGGGCGGGATTATCGATGCGGATCTTGAGCCCGTTCTTTACCCCGGGGCCCACGACCATGATCTTCTGCCCGGTGACCTTTGCCACCGCGCTGCTGATCGTAGCTTTCATAGCGGGTACGACCGTCGACAGGATCCCGCCTTCGATCGTCTCCGGCTCCACCTGATTCAGCTTGAGCAGATTCATGAGAAAAATGGCAAACTCATCGGACGTGCTGTGTCTCTCGGTTCTTGTATGCCACGCAAAAACCACGTCCGTGTCATCAAGGACACCGATCGTCGTTCTGGTATTTCCTACGTCAATTGCTAAGATCACGCCGTTTCCTCCTTCTTACCGGTTGGTTTCTCGCATAATTCTTTTCATTATACCATCCTGCGGGCTTTTTGCGCAACCGTCAGAGCGTACCACGGGTTTTCGAACGCATGCAGGCATGTATGCAGCCGGCAGTGTACCTTCTCACAATTCTTCCGTGCGCATGCAGGCCAGTTCCGCAACCAGCTGTGCCCCGTCATAGAGATCCTGCTCGCAGCAGTACTCTGAGGTCGTGTGCGTACCGAACATACCGCTCGAAATCACAAGTCCCCGGATCCCGTGCAGAATATACTGATTCACATCGCTTCCGCCGAAGGTGACCTGCAGCTTTGATGGAATTCCGAGGCTCTCGCAGGCCTTTCGGAAATGCCGGACGACCGGCTCATCCTCTCCGTTCCGGTAGGTATGCAGGTGAACGGACTGCTCATATTTGATCTCCGCCCCCACCTTTTCCGCTGCCGCTTCGAAGGCTTTTCTGACCGATTCCGCAGCGGTGAGAACCTTCTCATGATCAAAGCCTCTGGCCTCTCCCGTCACCCTGCAGAGAGCCGGGACCGCGTTGATCTGCGTGCCGCCCTCGATCGTTCCGATATTGAGTGTCGTCTCCTCATCGATGTGTCCCTGCCGAAGCGAAGCGATCGCCTCCGCCGCCACCGCGATGGCATGGATCCCTTTTTCCGGTTCGAAGCCCGCGTGGGCTCCCTTTCCCTTCACCGTGACCGAATAAGAGACAAGAGAAGGTGCCTGCACGGCCGCGGTCCCGATATGGCCCGACAGATCCAGGCAGTACGCTTCCTTCGCCCGTACCCGGCTGTAATCCATGACCGATGCGCCGACCGTATAGACTTCCTCCGCAGGGGAGAAAAGGATCTCGATATCCCTTCTCGGAATACCAGCCCTGATCACGGCGCGGATTCCTCCGAGGATCTCCGTAATGCCGGCAAAATCGTCCGCTCCCAGGATCGTGCTTCCGTCAGAGGTGATCCGGCCGTCCGGATGGCGCACAGCCTTCTTGCCGGTTCCCGGCGCCACCGTATCGGTATGCCCCGTAAAAAGGATCGGATCGCCGGGCAGATCGCCGGGCAGAAAGGCATAGACATTTCCGGCGTTTCCGCCGATCTTTGCCGCCGCGTCATCCTCAGTGACAATAAAGCCCAGTTCCAATAGTTTTTCTTTCAGGAGATCGGTCACCTCCCTCTCCTTGTAACTGAGCGAATCCGGTGTCACGAGGGAAATGAACTCCCCGGCGAGAGCTTCCTTATCCAAAACGATCCTGTTATCCATGTCTGTTAATCTCCTTCAGCCCATCCGCACGCGTATTTGACGGCCTTCTGCCATCCGCGGATGCGCTTGTTTCTTTCCTCTTTGCCGATCTCCGGCGCAAAAGTCCGATCGACCTGCCAGTTCGTGCGGATCTCCTCTCTGTCCTTCCAGTAGCCGACCGCAAGCCCCGCCAGATACGCGGCGCCAAGCGCTGTCGTCTCCACGCATTTCGGCCGGAGAACCTCCGCGTCGCAGATATCCGCCTGTGTCTGGAGAAGGAAGTTATTGGCGCTTGCTCCGCCGTCGACGCGCAGCGCGGTAAGGTTGACCCCGCAATCCGCGCACATGGCCCGGATCACATCATTGACCTGGTAGGCCAGTGACTCGACGGTCGCGCGAATAATATGATACTTGTTTACGCCCCTCGTGAGACCGACGATCGTGCCTCTCGCGTACGGATCCCAGTAGGGCGCGCCAAGGCCTGTGAATGCCGGAACGACGTAGCAGCCGTTCGTATCGCTCACCTTTCGCGCCATATATTCCGAATCCGCCGCCGAGTCGATCAGCCGCATCTCGTCACGCAGCCACTGGATCGCCGCTCCCGCGACAAAAACGGAGCCCTCCAGCGCGTAGTTGATCTCTCCGTCCACGCCCCAGGCGATCGTCGTAACGAGGCCGTGCGTGGAAGCGACCGGTTTCGTCCCCGTATTCATCAGCAGGAAGCCGCCGGTTCCGTAGGTATTCTTCACATCGCCCGCCGCGAAACAGGTCTGTCCGAAGAGGGCAGCCTGCTGGTCTCCGGCGGCGCCGCTGATCGGAATCTCCGCGCCGAGGAAGGACGCGTCCGCGAAGCCGTATACACAGCTCGACGGTCTGACCTGCGGCAGCATAGAGGACGGAATATCCAAAAGTTCCAGGATCTCCCTGTCCCATTCCAGCGTATGAATATTGAACATCATCGTCCGGGAAGCATTGGAATAATCGGTCACGTGTACACGGCCGCGCGTAAGCTTCCAGATCAGCCACGTCTCCACCGTTCCGAAGAGGAGTTCCCCTCTCTCCGCCTTCTCTCTGGCACCCTCTACATTGTCGAGGATCCAGCGGAGCTTGGTCGCGGAGAAATACGCGTCCAGCACAAGTCCCGTCTTCTCGCGGATCATATCGGAATACCCCCGCGCCTTCAGTTCGTCGCAATACTCCGCGGTGCGGCGGCACTGCCAGACGATCGCGCGGCAGACCGGTTCTCCTGTATTCTTATCCCAGACGATCGTCGTTTCTCTCTGGTTTGTAATACCGATCGCGGCGATCTGCTCCGCGGTGATCTTTGCCCTCTGCATCGCTTCCACCGCTACCGAAAGCTGTGTGGCCCAGATCGTATTCGCGTCATGCTCCACCCAGCCGGGCTTCGGAAAATGCTGCGTGAACTCCCTCTGTGCCACACTGATGATCGTTCCCTTCTCGTCAAAGAGGATCGCCCTGTTGCTCGTTGTTCCCGAATCCAATGCCATTATATATTTCTGCATATTCTTTTTGCCTCCCATCAGACTGTTTTTCCACGCTTCTGATTCCATATTCCTCCTTACAGGCAGCGGTCTCTGCTGCACGAGAAGTACAGAACCTGATATTTTTCCGCAATCCTTCTGAGAAAAACGGATGCCCCAGCCAGTTTTTCATCATCCAGATTCACGAACGGATCGTCCATTATCAGGAACGGTCCGGCTTTTTCATACATTACATCGATCATGGCCAGTCTCCGACACAGGCCGATCAGGTCGCGATACCCGTCGCTCTGGCTCTCCGTCTGCCTCTGCTGTCCCCATTCGCGGACCGTGATCTCCAGATCGGCATCGAGCGTGTACAGCCGCTCATCATCCGGCGCGATCATGGATACATACGAATCAAAAGCGGCCTTGACAGGCCCCATATAGCGGGCGGAGAATTGTGCTTTGGCTCTTTCCAGAAAGGCCGCCGTGCGCACGACTACCTGATAGCGGTGCAGGAGTTTCTCTCTTTCTCCTTTGCACTTTCCGATCTCCGCGCGGAGCTCATCGATCCGGTCTGCTTCCGCAGCTTCCCTTGCAAGAGCTTCCCTCTTTGCGGCAAGGTGAGCCTCCTTCGCGATCCGTTCCATCCGGCAAAGCGAACGGTAACTTTTCGCATCCCGCCTCAGCATGCGGACTGTCTCGACCGGATCGGTCCTGTCCGCGGGATCCGGATAGTAGCTCTCCAGCCTCTGCCGCAGCTTCTCTTCCTTTTCCAGGGCAGCCTTCTTCATGGTGAGGAAACGCTCCTGATCAGACCGTTCCCGCATTGCCCGGAAGGAGCGCGCCCTGCTTCGAAGCTCATAAAGAGTCTCCGTCACATTGCCCTCCGGATCGATCCGCAGATCATCCAGAAGCTCCTGCACACCGCGGCCGAGTTCGGCGATCTGATGTCTGTCGCTCTCGATTTCTTCCCGCAGTACGGCGATTCTTTCGGAGGTACCGTCTCTCTCCGCTCGTTCCGTACCTGTTCGCTTCCGGCGCCTGGCTTCCGGACCGGCATCCTCATCTTCCGAAGTGCCGCCCCTTTTTCCGGCGAGCACAAGGGCGATCCCCAGAAACATGCATCCCGCGATCACGGTAATGAGCGGGATCGTACCGGGTCCTTCCTTCACAAACCGGAAAGCGGCGAAAGCCAGTACCGCCGAGCCAACAAGCGCAAAGAGAACCGCCGTCAGACGCGATCCGTGCCCTGCCCCTCTCGGAACATCAAATTCTTCATCGTCCCGATCGTTCTTTTCCTCATCAAGCTCATCGAGCAGGTCCCGAAGAGCGGCTTTGCGCACCGGCAGGATCTCCTGCAGGCGCTTCCTGGCCTCCCAGTCGCGGATCCGCTCTGTTATTTCCTCATCCTCCGGAAGAAATGACGCAAAGAGCTCACGGTTCTCCTCAAACTCCCGGCGCTCCCGATCGGAAAGACCCGCATCGTCAAGTTTTTCCCGCAATTCTTCGAGCTCTGAAGAAAGCTTCTCCAGTCTTCCGAATTCCGCCTCGTCCGGCATTCCCTCTTCAAAAACGGCCGTCAGGCGGTGCAGTTCCTGAATATCACCTTCCGCCATCGGCGAGTGCTCCTCACGGTTCATTTGCTCATTTCTCACGGTTCGAAGCTGTGCTTCTCCCTTTTCCGCTTCCGCCTCCAGATAAGCGATCCTGTCAGTCAGTTTTCTCACCGCACCGGTCTTCCGGTCCGGAGTCAGGCGGTCCGCCTCGCTTTTCAGGCGCTTCATCACGTCCCCGTAGCTTCCCATGTCCGCTTCCGCGTCCGCGACATTTCCGATCTTCGCGTTGATTCCCGGCGTTGCCGCTGTCGCGCAGTCCTGCTGCCCGACAAAAACGGTCTTCGAATAGGAGTCTCTGTCGACCGCGAAGATCTCTTCGCCGAGCCGCTCCGAATAATCGCTGCTCGGAAGATTTGTATCCGCGTCATACAGCGCGAAGGTATCCTCCTTCTCCCGCTGCGCGCCGAATGTCCGCTGCACGCGATACCGCCGTCCCTTCAGGGAAAAAACGATCTCGCCCCCGTAGATTCCTCCCTGCCAGGGCGCGTATTTTCTCCTCTCATTTTCGATCGGATTCCTTTTCTTCTCGTTTCCGAAACCGTAAAACATCACACGGATAAACGCGGCAAAGGTGCTCTTGCCCCAGCCGTTATCGCGAAGAAAGAGGTTCAGGCCGCTTCTGAACCGCAGGTCGAGTCCGGAGAGCCGGCCGAAATTTTCCACATGCGCGCTGATCAGTTCCATGCGTCCGCCTCCTCTCCCGCAAGGGCGGAAAGGCCGCAGCGAATGATTTCGTTTTTTTCCTCTTCCGAAAGACCGGGATCCTCCCTGACCAGACGGATAAACGCACCCTTCAGTGTCGAATCCGGCGCGAACTGCCCGAGGTCAAGCGCCCTCTTTGTCTCATCCACGATCTCGAACCAGGCATATTCCGACGCGAAGTTCTCCTGCAGATAGAGGAGCTTTCCCTTCGGCGGCTCGGACGCCTCGCCCGTCAGTATGACGCGAACATAATCGCGGCTGTTTGGCCGGTTGGCATCATCCGCATCATCTGCATCCTCTGTCCGCAGGTCGTCATCCTCCCTCGAAAGTGTCCGACGAATCACCGCCTCCATATCCTCTGTTGTCTCCGCTCCGGTAACATCGGCTGTTAAACAGAACAGTCTTCGACCGCCCGACGGAACAAATTTTCTCGTGCAGCGCTTCGCAGCCGTGTCGATCTCCAGAAGGACAAAGCCGTGTTCTCCCGTCTCGTCAAAGCCGCGGCCTTCAAGGCATCCCGGATAACACCAGATGCCCGCCGGTTCGAGCGGCCCTTCCATGTAGCTGTGCACATGGCCGAGCGCCAGATAGTCGATCTTCTTGTTCCGAAAGGAGGAAAGTGCGATATTGCCTGTGGTTCCCTTCGCCGCGTATTCCGCAAGCTGCCCGTGCAACATAACGATGTTGAACCTTCCCGGATCGGCCGTAAAGGAAGCAGCGGCCTGCGACGCGTCGCCGTCCCCGATATCGATCCCGGTGACAGACAGATTGCCCATCCGGTATCGTGTCCATCTCCGGCCGAACAAATGCAGATTCTTCGGAAGTTCTTCTCCTGCCGTCAGCGAATCGGCCTCATGATTGCCGGGCAGATAAAAGAACTGCACCTCCGGTGACAAGCGGATCTCATTGAGCACACAGCTGCGCGCTTCTTCGGAAATATCGCGTCTGTCGAACAGATCGCCCGATATCAATATCACCGCCACTTTGTTCTGTACGGCGAATCGGACCATTCTGCGGAACGTCGCAAGCAGTTCCCGACGCCTCATGGCCGCAGTCTCTTCTGTGAAATTCGATGTCATCTTCGAATCCAGATGCAGATCCGCGCAATGAATCAGTTTCAATCAATCTTCCTCCGGGTACCATTCCGTATTATTTTCCGAATCGGTGAAAAGCGCCTTCACGTCCGGATATTGTTCAGCAAGAAATTTTTTCGCGCGATCGGTTCCGAGCGCAACGCAGATCGTCGCAAGCGCGTCACCGTCCGCGTCATCGGTGCCGATGATCGTCACCTGATTCAGATTCGTCTCTACCGGATACCCGGTCTTTGTGTCGAGAATATGATGATAAAGGACGCCGTTCTCTTCAAAGTAACGCTCATAGATCCCCGAGGAGATCACGCTGTTGTTCGCCGATTCGACCGTTGTCAGGACCTCTCCACGATCGGAGAACGGTTTCTGAATGCCGACGGTCCAGTCCGAGCCATCGGGTTTTGTGCCGAGCGTACTGACATTGCCGCCCAGATTGATCAGCGCCGATGTGATGCCCTGCACGGTCAGATAGCTTTTCAGCTTTGCGGAAATATAGCCCTTCGCGATTCCTCCGAGATCGATCATCGTCTCCGGCGAATCGAAGGTCACCTTCCTGTCTGTGAGATGCACCTTCGTATAATCGACCTTCGCAAGTTCTGCCCGGATATCTTCCTCATCGGGGACCTTCGGGTCCTCGCCCTCAAAGTTCCAGAGGTTCCGAAGCGGAAGGATCGTAATGTCGAAGGCACCGTCCGATTTTTCACCGAATGCGAGCCCCCTGCCGATACATTCCGCCAGATCCTCCGACACCTCGACGGTCTGCTCCGTGCGATGATTGAGCCGGTAGAGTTC
>JAXJTA010000144.1:0-4971 GCA_036309825.1 Eubacterium sp.
GTAAGGGAGGAAGAGCAGTCATGAGCAAAACTATCGCTGACGCATTTAAGAACGGCAAGGCGTTTATTCCGTTTATTACAGCCGGAGATCCGAGCATTGAGAAAACAAAGGAGTTCATCCTCGCGATGGAGAAGGCGGGCGCGGATCTGATCGAGATCGGTATTCCTTTTTCCGATCCGATCGCCGAGGGTGTTGTGATCCAGGAGGCGGATATCCGCTCCCTTGCGAACGGCACGACGACCGATGATGTATTCCGGATGGTCGGGGAGCTTCGGGAAGTGACCGACATGCCGCTCGTTTTTATGACCTACCTGAATATCGTATTTTATTACGGATATGAGAAGTTTTTCGCGAATTGCGAGAAGGTCGGAATCAGCGGAATCATCATTCCGGATATGCCTTATGAAGAGAAGGGAGAGTGTGAGAAGATCGCGGCGGCCCACGGCGTTGAGGTCGTATCGATGATCGCGCCGACCTCCGAGGAGAGAATCAAAATGATCGCGGAACAGGCAAAAGGATTCCTGTATGTGGTTTCCTCTCTCGGTGTAACGGGCGTCCGCTCGGAGATCAAGACCGATCTGGCAACGATCCTCTCACATATTAAGGAAGTGACAGATACACCGGCAGCCATCGGCTTTGGCATCAACACGCCGGAGCAGGCGAAGAAGATGAGCGAGATCGCGGACGGTGTCATCGTCGGAAGCGCGATCGTCAGGATCGTCGCGAAGTACGGCGATGAGGCGACCCCGTATATCGAGGAGTATGTGAAGAGCATGAAAGACGCGATCCGCTGAGTGCTGCGGATAGAAGAAGGCGGTTCTTTACCGCCTTCTTTTTTTGTGCTAAACTGACAGCGATGCAGGAACGTGCATAAACGTGCATAAGAGAGGAACATTTATGTTAGATGTTTGTTTACTGGGGACGGGTGGCATGATGCCGCTTCCGAAGCGATGGCTCACTTCTCTCCTTACCAGATATAACGGCAGCAGCCTTCTCATTGACTGCGGAGAGGGTACGCAGATCACACTGAAGGATCACGGCTGGTCATTCAAGTCGATCGATGTCATCTGCTTTACGCATTTTCATGCGGATCATATCAGCGGACTTCCGGGGATCCTTCTGGCGATGGCCAATGCGGACCGGACGGATCCGCTCACGATGATCGGGCCGAAGGGTCTCGGACGCGTTGTGGCGGGACTTCGCGTGATCGCGCCGGAACTTCCCTTTGAGATCCGCCTCATCGAGATCGAGGGGCAGGAGCAGGCCTTTGAACGGAACGGCTACCGGATCACCGCATTCCGTGTGCAGCACAACATGATCTGCTACGGCTATACGCTGGAGATCCTTCGCGGCGGAAAATTTCATGCGGAGAAAGCGAAGGCCGCCGGTATTCCGCTGAAGTTCTGGAATCCGCTGCAGAAGGGAAATGTGGTCACTGACCAGGAAACCGGTATCACCTATACGCCGGACATGGTTCTCGGGGAAGCGCGGAAAGGGCTGAAAGTCACGTATTGTACGGATTCGCGGCCGGTTCCTTCTATTATTGCGCATGCGAAAGCCGCAGATCTGTTGATCTGCGAAGGCATGTACGGCGATGAAGAAAAGGACGAAAAGGCTCGCGAGCACAAGCATATGACGATGTACGAGGCGGCTGAGATCGGCGCCGCGGCAGAGCCGGCCGGGATGTGGCTCACACATTATTCTCCGTCGATGATGCACCCCGAGTGGTATATCAAGGATGTCCGGAAAATCTTTCCGCGCTGCGAACTCGGTACCGACGGAAAGTACGTGGAATTGAATTTTGAAGAGGATTGAATCGATCAGATTGAATCGGAGAGGATCAATGATGGCTGACACACTTATTCTTGCAATTGAAAGCTCCTGTGACGAGACTGCCGCTTCGGTCGTGAAAAACGGCCGCACCGTTTTGTCCAACGTGATCTCATCGCAGATCGATCTCCACACCCTTTACGGCGGTGTCGTTCCGGAGATCGCTTCGAGAAAACATATTGAAAAGATCAATCAGGTCATTACCATGGCTCTCGAATCGGCCGGCGTGACGCTGGATGATCTCGACGCGATCGGTGTGACCTACGGGCCGGGCCTTGTTGGCGCACTTCTGGTAGGTGTTGCGGAAGCGAAGGCGATCGCCTACGCGAAGAAGCTTCCGTTGATCGGCGTCCATCATATCGAGGGCCATGTGTCGGCAAACTATATCGAGCACCCGGATCTGGAACCGCCGTTCATGTGTGAGATCATTTCGGGCGGACATACACATCTGGTCATTGTAAAGGATTACGGAGAGTTCGAGATCCTAGGTCGCACCAGAGATGACGCGGCGGGAGAAGCCTTCGATAAGGTGGCGCGTGCCATCGGCCTCGGCTACCCGGGCGGCCCGAAGATCGACCGGGTCTCCAAAGAGGGCGATCCTCACGCGATCGTTTTTCCGAGAGCGCATGTGCTTCAGTCGGCAAAAACGACGAACACCTACGCGCGCGGTGTGCAGACGACGGGGGATTATGACTTCAGCTTCAGCGGCCTGAAATCGGCCGTTCTGAACTATCTGAATAAGTGCAGCATGACAGGCGAACAGTGGAATCAGGCGGATGTGGCTGCCTCCTTCCAGCAGGCGGCCGTCGATGTGCTTGTGGAAACGGCTATGCGCGGTGTGCGCGACTACGGCGTGAAGAAATTTGCAATTGCCGGCGGCGTTGCGTCCAATTCCGCTCTTCGCAGCGCCATGAAAAAAGCCTGTGAGGAGAACGGGGTGGCGTTTTATTATCCGTCACCGATCTACTGCACGGATAACGCTGCCATGATCGGCGTGGCGGCATATTACGAGTACCTGCGGGGCACCCGCCACGGCTGGGATCTGAACGCGGTTCCGAATCTGAAGCTCGGTGAGCGATAACATACAGATGTGACGGAACGTTCCGGGCAATCGCCGGACGAGCGGAGCCGGCAGATCGTTCCGGAATCCCGGTTCGGATAATTCATGTGGCGAACGTGCGACAAGGAAAAGGGGTGCGGCATGGGGAAGAGCGAAAAGTGCGCAGCCGTTATTGTGGCTGCGGGATCCGGAAAGCGCATGGGCACAAAGATCAGCAAGCAGTTTCTGGAACTGAAGGGAAAACCGATCCTGGCCCATACGCTCGACGTTTTTCAGAAAGCGGAGCGAATCGATGATATCTGCCTGATCGTATCCGCCGACCAGGTGGAATATGTCCGGAAGGAGATCGTGGAGCAATACGGATTCACCAAAGTTTCCAAAGTCATTTCCGGTGGAGCGGAGCGGTATGATTCCGTCTACAGGGGACTCTGCGCGTGTGAAGATGCGGACTTCGTCTATATTCATGACGGGGTGCGTCCCTTTGTCACAGAGGAGATCATCGAAGAGGGGTACAGGGCTGTTCGGGATCACGGTGCCGCGATCTGCGGGATGCCCTCGAAGGATACGATCAAGGTGACGGACGATGAGGGGAAAGTGGTGGATACGCCGCCGCGTTCCCGTGTATGGAACGTACAGACGCCGCAGATCTTTGCATACAGCCTTATCAGGCAGGCATATGATGCCCTGCAGAACGGCGACAAGACCGGAATCACCGATGACGCGATGGTTCTTGAGGCGATGGGCACGGATCCCGTGTACATGTTCCGCGGCAGCTATCGCAATATCAAGATAACAACGCCGGAGGATCTGCAGATCGCCGAAAAGTTCCTGGAGGAAGAGGATTGAAAAATTATCTCCCTTATGATATAGTATTAGGCGTCGCGTGAATTATGCGGCGCATATTTGCAGAGGTATCGAAGTGGTCATAACGAGGCGGTCTTGAAAACCGTTTGTCCGCAAGGGCGCATGGGTTCGAATCCCATCCTCTGCGCTTCACTGGAAGAACTCATCACCGGTTACGGAGATGAGTTCTTTTTTTTGCAAAAACGGACCCTTTCTGAAAAAATATCCGCCTATCCGGAAAAGCAATTTGTCATTCATGTTGCAGTAACAGATACACGAATTGAAGAGCAGATATGAAAAAGTGCACAATCAGGCTGCATGGACGGAGGCAGAATATGTGGTCAGGCCATGCGCTTCACACAAGATGTTGTGAGCAATAAAAGACTTAGAAAAAAAGTGGAAAAAAGTTGAAAATACCTCTTGTCAAACAAATATCTGTGTGATAAGATACCATTTGTTCGCCGATGAAACGGCAACAACAACTGAATGAAGAGCAGAAAACTGTGTGCCGGTCATTTACATAGATGACAAAAGAGGGCTTCAGCAAAGCTGCCTATATTATTCAGCCACACTGTGGAGATGTACCCAAGCTGGCCGAAGGGGCTCCCCTGGAAAGGGAGTAGGTCGTTAACGCGGCGCAAGAGTTCAAATCTCTTCATCTCCGTTCGATATCCACCGGATATCAAAGAACATTGACAACTGAACAGTGAAACACATCCTCGAAAAATTCAAATTAAATTTGAGTTTGTCGAATAGACAACCTTTAACAGTAATCAAGGGATGAATTAGCCAAGTGTTAATTCTGAACGAATCAACTCGCCAGACATCAGTTTGGTAACATTTTTTATGAGAGTTTGATCCTGGCTCAGGATGAACGCTGGCGGCGTGCTTAACACATGCAAGTCGAGCGAAGCACTTGAACGGATTTCTTCGGATTGAAGTTCTTGTGACTTAGCGGCGGACGGGTGAGTAACGCGTGGGAAACCTGCCTCATATCGGGGGATAACAGTTGGAAACGACTGCTAATACCGCATAAGCGCACAGTACCGCATGGTACGGTGTGAAAAACTCCGGTGATATGAGATGGTCCCGCGTTGGATTAGCTAGTTGGTGAGGTAACGGCTCACCAAGGCGACGATCCATAGCCGGCCTGAGAGGGCGACCGGCCACATTGGGACTGAGACACGGCCCAAACTCCTACGGGAGGCAGCAGTGGGGAATATTGCACAATGGGGGAA
>JAXJTA010000145.1:0-14085 GCA_036309825.1 Eubacterium sp.
CTCCTCAGTTCTTCGCGTCGATCTCGCGCAAAATTCGGAAGCCCAGTTCATTGCCTCTCTTGGCGGCGTAACTCGCCCACTTCCGCGCTTTTTCCACATTCACCTCGCATTCGTACTTCCCCTTCAGGTATCCTTCTGCCAGCATTGCTGCAGCCTCCAGCTCACCCGCAGCCGCACGATCGATGAAATCAAACTTCGTGTTCGGTGTATGTTTTACCTTGTTTATTGTTTTTCCCGGCATAAAAATCTTCATGTATATGTTCTCCGTTCTTAGAATGGGCGTTTTCTTGCTCCGCCCATTCTACCAGAACCTTAACAGTCTGTAAATCCTCTCCTATTTTTCCAGCAGGATATCCTGATTTTTCCGCAATTCGTACGTGATGACCCGTTCCCCGTCAAGGTCCTCCTTATGCATGTCCACGCCGGTGATCCGGCTGTTCTCGTACGTTGTATAATAATAGATCCCCTTGTCCGTATTGCAGCAGCTGCTGTAGATCGTGTACTCGCAGGTAGGCATGCTTTGCTTACCTGCCGCATTTTGCATGCCCTCCGAACTCTGCATGCTTTCCGTCGAAGCCGACCGCGCACCTGCACTTTTCTTCGCTCCCGTATCCAGCCTGCAGCAGCCCTTCTGCTGCTCCACCGATCCGAGGATCTTGAAAAACTGCGAGACGCTGGAAGCCTCGTCATCACCGGAGACGGAATTCATCCGCGTGAACGCGGCTTTCACAAAGCGGGATGCCGATGACAGGTCCCCGGGGATTCCCATGCCGCCCATGCCGCGGCTGTACGGATTCATCCATGCACTTGCGGGTACTGCCCCCGCTTCGGCTTGCTGATCCGGTTCATCATGCGCTGCAGATCCCAGCACAGATTGATGCCCGGATTCCGGCGTGAAGCGGTTCTCGGGAAGTCCTGCAGAGCAGTTCATGTAATCCTGCAGATGGAGTATGTGGTAATCAAAGGTAGGGTTGTTCGTCATCACGCCGACCGGATCGGCATACGTTTTTGCCCCGGAACAGGTCTGTTCGAAGACGATTGCCTCTTTTCTGTCCGCGATCATCCAGTGCAGCGTGGACGGCGGCAATTCGGGACGGAATGCGTCATCGGTGACATTGATTCTCCCGAGGAGGCGGCGTGCGTCATCAACGGTCGCGCATTGCGACAGGACCCACGGAATCAGTTCGAACGACGCGACGTTGTCTTTTCCTTCAGCGACCGGATTGTAAACAGCATTCCCCGGAAAATTCAGCCCCGCCATGCTGAGACCGTGTTCATTCGTCGCGTCATAATATAACGGATAATCACCGACAACAAAAGCCATGCCGATCATTGCCTGGTGCTGTCCGATCGTCCCCATATGGCGAAATGCGAAAGGTTTCCTTCGCGGTGTGATCGTCACCGTCTCGTGATACGAAAATTCCAGATCCAGATTCCTGCCGAAGTAATGATTCTTTGTCAGATAGGTAGCAGCGGTACACATAGTTTTTTCCTCCTTCCGATATACGGTGCGGCGTTCGTGAGCGCCGCACTCTTCGTTGATAAACCGCCGATCGTACCATTGCATGAAAAACGCAGCTGGCTAAAAAAGAGCAGGGACAGACACATGATTACCATATGTCTCCTCCCTGCTCATCAACAGATACAAGTACAAGAAAAAATGCTGTTTCCTATATAAATATTATAACCCGGCAAGAAGCTGCTGAATCTGAAATAAAAATAAAATCCTGTCACAAGAGGTTCTCCGGCTTCGACATCCTGCCGGTCCATCCCTGCTCTCGTGCCCATTCTCTTAATTCCCGCTTACGCTCCACATCTTTTCCGTTTATTGTCTCAAGGAAGTTGCAGAAACCTCCGATGCCCCCAACATCATCCATAACACTCATGCCATCCCAAGCCAGGCAGATCGGAACTCCTTTTTCCGCAACCTTCAGCAGTTTCTCCAGTGTTTCTCCCTCTGCAGCCTTTCCATTGACATCCGCGAAAACCGTTTTTTCCCGAATAAAGCCTCTTCTATTGCTGCATAGAGCGCCGCTCTCATCCCTTTTGTAGCTGCTATGATCATACCAGGCATCAGTACATGTGATCTTGACCTCCCAGCCATCGCCATAATCGTAGCGATATCGAAGAGCGGAAAGCACAGGAATCGGCTCCGGATCATGCTCTATACAGTAGGTCTCAATTTCCCGGTCAAGGCTCTCATACTTCCGCATGACTTCTTCCGCGCCGGCCGCCGGCATTCCGTTTTCATCAAAAAACGCATTCTCATTGCTGACCACCGAGTCGACAAAGTTCTGCAGTTCACGTTCCATTTGTTTGAACTTCGGGAGCGCTGTCTTCTTCTCCTTCTCTGCTCTTTTCAGAAAAAACTCCTTCTGCGTCTTCCATGTCTCCCAGTCAGTCCGGTCAGCAGGCGTTTTCAATACGGTCCAGATCATCGACTTTTCTATCAGTTCATCACAGGAAGATCCGAAATAAACACCCCAGGTACTTTGATCCGGCGCTTTGCTCTGAAATTTCGGATATGCCTTCTTGAATGTCTCCACTTCCTCCTGTGCGGGAAGGTAATGCTCCGCAACACCGCCGTATGAATAAGGTGCTTTGTATTTGGATCGAAGCCAGGTTTTTATACTTTCTCCTTCCTCATAATCATCGTCCCAATAATGATCCTCAAATTCCTCACTCGGAAAACGGAAGTACACGCCGACCAGACGACACCACTCTTTCACCTTGTCATCTGTCATTTTTCTGAATTCGGCTTTGCTATAGGGAACATAACTGTGAAGATGCGTATTCTGCCAACCAAATGCCTTCATAATCGCATAATGCAGCGCATGCAGTGTCATATCCCCCGGAACCAAAAAATCGCGAGTGATCCCGTTCTCCATTCTGCCATATTTTTTCAAGACGGCACGCTCCTCAACTTCATTTGCATATCCGCTGTCAATATCCAGCTCCAGATGAAGCTTAAAGGCGACTGGAATCCGTTTTGCTCTCGTTTCCATGTCATCCCACATTTTCCGATATTCTTCCTGAAGACGAGCTTTCTCTGCCTTCAGAGCAGAAAGTTCCTTCTGCAAGTCATCAAGATTAGAATTATGCTTCATTGTGTCAACCTTACCTTTTTGATTTGTGTAATATGTCAATAGTATTTTCTTCTGTGGTCCGTATACTGAGAATATAAAAACTTCCGCTCAGGATTCATTTTTAGCTGCTTTATTTTAGAAAAAGCAATATATTTACCTTGCCTTATTCCTTGCCATCACGCCGGCCAGGGCATGCGGCACGTATAATTCCTCCAGATATGCCTTCTCCCCATCCGTCAATTCCAACTGAACGGCCTTCACCGCTCCGTCGACCTGTGCGCGCTTCGTTGCGCCGACAATGGGCGAGGTTACCTTCGTCAGCAGCCAGGCCAGTGAGACTTCCGTCATCGAGACGCAACGTTTCTCCGCGATCTCGGCAACTCTTGCGATGATCTTCGCATCCTCCGCTTCCGTCGCGTCATACTTGAACTTCGCGAACGTATCCTCCGCGCCGCGCTTCGTCCCCATATCTCCCGGCAGCCTCGACAAACGTCCCGCTGCCAGCGCGCTGTAGGGTGTCAGCGCAATATTCTCCTCTCTGCAATAGGGAACCATCTCCCTCTCCTCCTCCCGGAAGATCAGATTGTAATGTCCCTGCACCGAGACAAACTTCGGCCAGCCTTCCCGCTCCGCGATCGCGTTTGCCTTCGCGATCTGCCATGCAAAGCAGTTGGAAATGCCGATGTATCGTGCCTTTCCCGCCTTCACCACGCGGTTCAGGCCGTCCATGATATCCTCGATCGGCGTCTGCCAGTCCCACATGTGATAAATGTACAAATCTACGTAATCCAGTCCCAGATTCGCAAGGCTCGCATCGACGCTGCGCGCGATATGCTCCTGCCCGGAGATTCCGTCTCTGATCTCGTCCTCTGTCCGCGGCAAAAACTTTGTCGCCACGACAACGTCCTCCCGGCGTGCCAGCTCCCGAAGCGCGCGTCCGACATACTGCTCACTTGTTCCGCCCTGGTAGCCGATCGCCGTATCGAAAAAATTAATGCCGAGTTCCAGGCCGTGCCGGATGATCTCCCGGCTCTCCTCTTCGCCGATCGTCCAATGATGATGTCCCTTCACCGGGTCTCCGAATCCCATGCACCCCATGCAGATGCGGGAAACGGTAAGATCCGAATTACCGAGCTTTGTATATTTCATCAAATTGTTCATACCTCGACCTCCAGCAGTTCTCCGGCTGCCTCTCCCGAAAAATATCCTTCCGTGAAAATATCTCCACGCAACAGCATATGTCTCAGCAGACAAGAATTGCAAAATCTACCCATTGTGCATAATAATGAATGTAAATACAATTGTTTTTATTGTGTCTATGTGGTACACTCTACTTATCTATTGAGATGAGGAGGGCACCACCGTGAAATTTCAACATCAGAATAAAAAACTTTGGGAAGCGCCCAAAGCAATCATAAATGCATTTACAGCAAATGACTCGATCTCCGCTTGCGGCACCGGCACCTGTGATACCAGTTCAACCGGCCACGTCCCGGGGTTATTGCTTTCCAAATATCACTACGAATTAGTCGGAACCGAAGAAACAGTCAGAGGTGATCAATGCCAGCAGCAGATCGATATTACCGACGTTGATACAAGTTTCTTCAATTCCAAGAACGCGCAGGCAGTCTCCCGAGGCCCGTTTCTTAATACTAAGATGTATGTAGGTAATCAGGCGTGGTACTATAACGGCCACCTCTTCAGCAACGTATCGCTGAACCAGGCTCGTCCGAATCACTCCTGATTCGTATCCTTTGTCTCGGAGAAATCCATCAAACATCCGAACGGCGGGCGGCGATCTCTATGATCGAGAAAAACGCACCCGGAAAACCAATAAGAAATATCGGAAGCTAAGCCTTCCTCTGTTAATGCGGAATCACGATCTTCGTGATCCGCATTTTTTTATTTTTTATTCCCGCGGGCATCATGTTCTTGCCGCCGTGGTCCATGTCAGGCCCGTCTGTATAGGCGCACTCCTTCTCCGCCGCGTTATCACCGGCGCGCCTCAAGTCCGCCGCGTCGTTCTCTCCCATCTCTACGACGGCCATCGTGATCTCCTGATCGAAGCGCCTCGGTCCGCAGCTTCCGGGATTGAGCAGAACCGTTTCCCCCTCGCTTCGCTCCTCGTACTTGTGGGAATGTCCGTATATGACCAGATCAAAATCCGACAGGTCCTTTGGCAGATCTTTCTTCTTGTGCGTCATATAAATGTGCAGCCCAAAGAGCTCCATCTCGCGATGAAGCGGCAGATCCATGCTCCACGCCGCATCGTTATTTCCCTGCACCACGTAGGTCGGAGCGATGCTCTGCAGTTCATTGATAATTTCCCGTTTATTGATATCTCCGCCATGCAGGATCACATCGCAGGCCCGAAGGATCGTCAGAACTTCGGGGCGAAGCAGTCCATGCGTATCGGAGAGGATCGCCAGCTTCGGCATGATGTACCTCCCTGCTGCATGCTCAAATTCTTAATCTTCATTCATGAGACGGCAGACGCGAATCCCCCAATTCACGCAGGTGTGCTTTCCGAATGCTTCATGCCCTTCGCTCAAAAAACGCCTGATCGTAGTCTCCGTCATCGGTATGGATTCCCGACTCGCAGATCTCCGTCTGCACGAAACCGTTTTTGCAAAGAGCTTTCACGGAACCGACGTTATCGACGGCACTCCATGCCTTCAGGATGCTGATTCCACACTCCCGCAGCAGATACTCCGATACGACAGCCACCGCTTTCGCCGCCAGCCCGTGATGCCAGTATTTGTGAAAAATACTGTACCCGATCTCGATACTGTTATCCTCCTCTGAATAATCATAACCGCCGATGATCCCCGCGGGAACGCCCTGCCACTCGATCACCCAGGAACAATCCTTCCCGCTGCCACTGCAGCCCTGCTCATAACCGTCACCGCAGATCTTCCCATGGCCGTCATCGCAGCTCTGCTTGTAGCCGTCATCGCTGTCACAGCTCCGCTCATGGCCGCCATCGCGGCTCTGCTCGTAGCCGTCACCGCTGTCACTGCTCCGCTCATGGCAGTCATCGCTACTCTGCTCAAGGCTGTCGACGATCTCCCGCACGGCGGCCTTCGCGCTCTCCGGGGTTGCGTAAGGATTCCAGCCCGTGTACTTCCGCATCGCGGGATCCTTCCCCAACTCCTCATACAAAAGCTGCGCGTCCGATAATCTGCAGCGGCGAAGCGTGATTTCCCCGGACCGGATCTCCGAACGAGAATCACCCGCTGACGATGTCCTTTCGCAGCCTCCGGTATTCCCTAACGGTCCGAGCTCGTACAGCACGTACTCCGTCCAGCCGGTATCCTCGTAGAACATTTCCTTCGCCTGCACGTATTGAAATCCCATGCTTGTATACAGGCGCTCCGCAGCCGTATTTCCCCCGAGAATGTCCAGACGCATCGCCTTCTTCCCGGCAGCTTGGGCCAGTTCGATCATATCGCTGACTACGTTTTTTCCGATGCCGGCCCCCTGACAGGCCGGATCCACAGCCAGCGCATGCGGCACAAGGACCTCTTCCGGTGCGCAGTCGATCGACCAAGGTGCCCCCTCGTAGCCCTCATTCCGGGAACTGTTCAGAATGACGCTCGCCAAAAGGCCTTTCGGCCCGTCAAGCACATAGAGCTGCCCGGCCCGAATGCTCTCTCGAAGATAGTCATCGGTCGGATAGATCCCCTTCTTCCAGCCGATCGAATCCGCCTGATCCCGCATCTGCTCGATCAGATTCCAGTAAAAACTTCGCACCTTGTCAAATTCATCAGTTGTCGCAAGTCGTAAATTCATGTACATCCTCTCACGGTTCATTATTCCACGGTTGGTTACTCCATGGTTGGTTACTCCACGGTTTGTTACTCCACGTTGACCCAATAATCTCCCTCGGTTTGTCCTCGCTACCGTGCCTTAATACTCCAAATAATGCAGCCGATGATCGCCGCAAACATGACGCCGAGAACGACCCAGAGAGTCCAGAAAGGAAATCCCGGGATCAAAAGCGGCAGATCGATGATGCTGAAAATGGCTATGCAGCTGATTTTTGTGATGCCAAGAAGGACTGCTCCTATCAGGTATTGGCGCTCCCTGTTCTCTTCCGTGATCCGCACCGGCATATTCCAGACTTGCGGAAAATGCTCGACAACGACCAGAAGCAGAAACATCAGAAGCATCACGCCGGGGATGAGCAGCAGCCAGACTTTCTGCCCATACGCGTCTGCCTGCCCCGTCACATTGTAGTGCGTCGGAATTGTATCGGGAAGCTTCTCCCACACAGACGCAAGAAGAATCAGATACGCCGCCATCATCAGGAAACTGATTATATTTGTGATCTGATTGACTTTACGCATAGATGCCCACCTCGGTTCCGGGCAGCACATTTTTCCCAATGGTTACAGAATGTAATTCGAAATTACCGCACAAATGTGTCTGATATCCACATGCGATTTAAAATCAAACTGCAGCTTATTTCCATCATTGAATGCCAGAATAAGTTCGCTGTCGATATCCAGCAGCCCTGCGGTTTCTACTCCGAAATACTGAACCTTGGAATACGGATACGAAATATATGAAGTTTTCTTACCTGTAATTCCTTGAACATTTACAACGATAATTCTCTTATTGGTAAAAATAACCTGGTCCCGGACTGTCTTGAATGCCTGCACAAATTCCTCGCCCTGTACAAGAAATGCCGATACCTCCTGTCTGATCTCCTGCAGCGTAATCGCTTTCAGATTCAGTAAATTTGCGTCTCCAAGAATTCCCGTTGATACGTTTGCCATTGTTGAGTCCTCCTTTAGGATAAAAATAATAAATTCGTCTAATGCTTATCGTTCAAACCGCACGATATACGCTCCCAGCACCTGCTCACACGGAATCGCCGCAGCATTCTGCGGTGTGAAATCGGCGCGCTCATACTGATGCGCAACGTCTTCTATCGGTGCCGGCAGCGTCCGTCCGATACTGACTCCGTGCGCATCGTTCGAGCCAAACTTCCAGGCGAATTCGCAGTCGCAGAATTCCTTATTCTCTGTGATACGTTCAGCCGGTACAAATCGTTGTTCATTGTCGGACAGAAAAAAACATCCGTCGTTGTCCCGCTCCGCCGGGCAGCCGCCCTCTATGCCGACGCCCGTATAGCTGAGTTTCAGGAATGGCGCCGTGATCCTCGTGGTGATCCTCGTTGTGTTCGCCTGTTTTTCAAAAGACACGCCCTCATCCGGGCCTTCCCAATTCCCGATATTCAGCCAGCCGCGTTTCCCCTCATGGGCAACCGGGGTATTGAATTCGATGTAGGCTCTTTCTCCTTCACGGATCTCGGTATTGATCCGCATGACCGGCCGCAAGGATTCAAAGCCCTCCGGCAGGATCGCACGGATCCTGTCCTGCTCTACCTTGTAGGCCATGACAAACTGTTCGATATGCATGGTGATTTCCTCTGTCCAATCTTAATATTTATACAATCTCGCGCAACGCAGTCGAGAAATGATATACTCCATGATCACACTACTCGCATGGGAGCATTATTGTGCTCATCACATTAATATCCCAGTAATCATATGTAAAATTGCGAGATAATAAAGTAAAAGGGAATGTATTTTATCTTGGAGATTACTCATGTGAGATAAATGGAGTTACATACGTCTCATGGCATGACTGGGGCATGTGATGCAATCAATGAGCCGCGGAAAATCCGCGGCTCTTCTTGTTATTTGATCTTTTTTCTCTCTCCGGAACATCGAGTTCCTTTGTCAGCCGTTCCATCTGCACCGAACGTTCATCCAGCTTTTCAAGTTTTTCATGGTATTTATCGCGCTCTGTTTTTCCTGCCTTTTTTCTTCTTATATTTCGGATCGCCGTTCAGACGAATATCTTTCACAGCGGCTTCGAGCACCTTGCGGGAGCGCTCCTTATTTTTCTTCTTGATCTCTTTGATCACGGCCTTGTCGTCTTCGTAACCGCGGCCCTTCCGGTCACCCTTGTGCGAGTCTTTTTTGCGATCGTGGTGCTTTCTGCCATCTCTGTCGCGGTCTTTGCGCTTTTCCCATTCGCCGCGCTCTTTCTTCTTCGCTTTCCAGGCATCGTCATCAAGCCACTCGCCGCGCTCCTTCTTCAGCGCGATCCAGTCCTCACTGTCGAGCCACTCGCCGCGGTCCCCTTTGCAGCCGCTCCGCTCATCGCGGTCTCTTCTGTGCCCGCTGCGCGCGCCGCGATCCTTGGAATCGCCGCGGTTTCCGCGCTCTCCCCGGTCCGCGCTGTCACGGTCGCGGCGGCGTTCGGATCTCGCCGGCATATCGACGTTGATGTCATCGCCGTCTCTCTTGGCTTCCCCCATCTGACTTCGGAGAAGTGCCGCCGCAAAAATCTCCACGGAGATGCCGTTCTCTTCACAGCATTTCTCAACTGTCGGGATCAGCTCCTCGCAGCCGCCTTCCCCGATCGCGGTAAGAACGCGGTCCATCGCGGTCTGCTCACGAATGACGCGGATCTCCTCAACGGACGGGATCTTCCGCTCTTCCATCTTCGAATGGCAGACCGCCTCGATCTCGTGGATCTTGCGGAAATCGCGATTGCGGCAGAGTGTGTGTGCCGTTCCCTCGCGGCCCGCTCGGCCGGTTCTTCCGATCCTGTGCACGTAATATTCGTTTTCCTGCGGAACATCGTAGTTAAAAACGGCTTCCACATCGTCTACATCGATGCCTCTTGCCGCGATATCGGTCGCGATGAGGATCTCCAGTCTGCCGGAGCGGAAGCGTCCCATGACGGAATCTCTCTGCTTCTGCGTCAGATCCCCGTGGAGACCTTCGGCACCGTACCCGGCCTTCTGCAGCAGCTCCGCCAGACCGTCGACCATCGACTTGGTATTGCAGAAAATGACGCTGCGCTTGTACCGGTAGAAATCCAGCAGCCGGACGAGCGCAATGTTTTTGTACTCACGCTTGACCGGATAGTAATACTGCTTGACATTGGCGGTGGTCAGCTCCTTCCTGGTCACCTTGATGACCTCCGGATCGTTCAGGAACCGATCTGCCAGATCAAGGATCGCCTGCGGCATCGTCGCGGAGAAGAGGCAGGTCTGGTGCTCTCTCTCTATCGCGCCGAGGATGACCTCCATGTCTTCGCGGAAGCCCATGTCGAGCATTTCGTCGGCTTCATCGAGAACGACCATCGACACGTTATCCATTTTGATCGTATGACGGCGCATGTGATCCATCACGCGTCCCGGTGTTCCGACGACGATCTGCGCGCCGCGAAGTCCCTGGATCTGCCGCATGATATCCTGGCCGCCGTATACCGGCAGAAGGCGGATCCCTTCCGTGTACTGGGCAAAGGACCGGATCTCACCCGCTGCCTGTACCGCCAGTTCGCGAGTCGGGCAGAGAATGATCGCCTGCAGACTCTTGTCCTCGGGATCGATACGCTCCAGGATCGGGATGCCGAAGGCTGCCGTTTTTCCTGTACCGGTCTGTGCCTGTCCGATGATGTCGCGCCCTGTCAAAAGCGCCGGGATCGCCTGCTCCTGAATGGGTGTCATATTTTCAAAGCCCATCTCCGTTACAGCGCGCTTGAGTGAATCCTTTATCTCCAGCTCATCAAAGGATACTTCTGTAAAATTCTCTTCTGCCATATATTCTCCGTTTCATTCTTGTTGTCTGATCATGCTTTGCGTGTCCGCCGTACTTCTCCCGTTCGCCGAGTTCCCGCACCTGCAGTAAGTTACCCACCCGCGAAAAATCCTCTCGCTTGCGGAATCGTCGGCTTCTTCTGCACCGGTTGTGCACCGCTTTTAAGAAGTTCTTCGGACAGCCTGCTAAGAATAGCACCGGCACGCCCGAAACGCAAGTAAAAGCAGGATCTCCCTTGAAAAATCGGGATATTGGCTACATTTGCGCGGAATTCGCAATCCGAAATGTCTGTTTTTCATTCCGTCGTGCCACCATCTCAGGCAGCCGGGTCGAGCAAAGTCCCGGATCTCAGGCTGCTTGAATTCAGAAGCAGCCCGGGGACTCCGGCCGCTTGAATTCAGAAGCAGCCCGGGACTCCCGCCGCTTGAATTTGGAAGCAGCCCGGGACTCCCACCGCTTGAATTTGGAAGCAGCCCGGGACTCCCACCGCTTGAATTCGGTACGGCTCTGGGGCATAATACGGGTTAGTGACACCCATTGCACTCTAACATAGAAAGGTATTGTCTATGGCTATATCGAAAAAAACGACTTCCAAACCGGGCAGACTGTCGAAGGCCTTCTTCCTCGTCATCGCGATCCTGCTCCTTCTCCTGATGCTGGTCTTCCTGGAGCTGAACAAGAATACGATCCCCGGATGGATCCTGACGGCAGCTCTCGGCATCGGCTTCATAATGCTCGGCATAAAAAAGCCGCGCATGCACCTCATTCTGAAGGTTCTGGCCTGGCCGGCGTGGATCGTGCTTTTTGTGCTGGTCGTTTTTCTCACCTGGCCGCCGGTAAAGCCCGTTCCTGCTGTCAGCACGGCAAATCCGGAGAAGACCGCGGTCATTTCTATCGGGCAGGGTGATCTTACTGGTGTAAAAACGGAGGACGGAGAGGTCGACGTTTTTGCCGGCATCCCCTACGCGAAAGCTCCCGTCGGGGAACTGCGCTGGAAGGAGCCGCAGGATCCGGAGAAATGGGACGGCATCCTCGAGGCGGATACGTTCGCGCCGATGAGCATGCAGCCCCGGAATCTTCCCTTCGTCGATTCTCTCACGCGAATCATCGGCTTTCACGATTTCAAAATATCCCTCGACGACAACTGCATCCGGCCGATGAGCGAGGATTCGCTGTATCTGAATATCTGGCGGCCGGCGGATACGCCTGCCGGCGCGAAGCTTCCCGTTCTGGTCTATATCCACGGCGGTACGCTGATGACGGGCCAGACCTGGTATGCGGACTACAACGGCGAATCGCTGGCCCAAAAGGGTGCGATCGTTGTCAACATGGCTTACCGCCTCGGGGTCTTCGGTTACTACGCCGATGAAAAACTGCAGGCAGAATCGCCGAACGGAACGACCGGCAATTACGGTCTGCTCGATCAGATCAAATCACTGGAATGGGTGCAGCAGAATATCGCAGCCTTCGGCGGTGATCCGGACAATGTAACGATCGCCGGTGAATCCGCGGGCGCTGCCAGCGTCAATGCGCTCTGCGTCAGTCCCCTCGCGAAGGGGCTGTTCCGGCGCGCGATCGCCGAAAGCTCCACGGTCACACAGATCGAGCCGCCGCATTCCTATCTCCCGCTCGGCGATTCTCTGAAGCTGGTCCAAATCATGCTGGATAAATACGGTACGGATGACCCTGCCGCACTGCGCGCTCTTCCCGCGGAAGAGATCGTAGAGGTGTCAAACGATGTTCACTACATGACGAACGACGGCTACGCGCTGATCGAATCTCCGTATGAGTCCTACAAGAAGGGCATACACAATGAGGAAGCGATGCTCCACGGCTATAACAGTGAGGAAAGTTCGGCGTTTCTGGTGCTTAACGATGCTTCCCTGAAGGATTATAAAGAAAGGATCGAGACGTTTTTCGGTGAATATACGGACGATGTTCTGGCACTCTATCCCGCGTCGACCGATCAGGATGCCGCGAAAAACTGGCAGCTTATTTACGGAGCGCTCTTCTTCGATTACTCGCATTACTGTCAGAACAGGCTGTCTGTTGAAAATGCTATCCCGACTTATGAATATTATTTTGACAAGGCCAACGGCTACCTTGGGCCGTGGCACTCCGGAGAACTGGTCTACTGCTATGGAAATATTCCCGATGACTCCGCTCTCTTCACAGATCGTGACCGGGAGCTCAGCGAGCAGATGCAGGATTACTGGTTCAACTTCGCACTGACCGGTGATCCCAACAAGGGGACACCGGAAACAGAAATGAATCTCCCTTCCTGGGAGCCCAATGCGGATTCCTCCTCTTCGATGGAATTCGGTGAGGAGACCCGTATGATCACGGAAGAAAAGCACAAACTCTTTGCCATCATGGACGAGATGTACGGGTGGAAGTAAGCTGCCCTCGAAGGCCTCCCCGTCACTTACTTCAACTGCGCGCCGTCACGGAAGGCGTTGCCGACCTTTTCGCCCAGGGCGATGTAGGTGTTGTTGAACGGATCAAAAGTGATCGGTTTCAGCTTCTTCGGATCTACTTTTCCGTCGGTGCATACGCTCTCATCAGCGCTCACATTGACGATCTCTCCGATGAGGATGCCGTCCTCAAAGCTCTTCACTCTGCACTCCAGAGCAACCGGCAGTTCATCGATCAGCGGCGCGTCGACAAACTCGCTCTTTGTGGCATGGAAGCCGGCTCTTTCGAATTTGTCAGGAACTTTGACGCCGGATACGATGCCTACATAGTCACTGCCGATCACAGTATCCTCGGTCGCCATGCTGACAGTAAATGCCTTACGTACGGCCAGGTTCTCGGTGGTCTTGTGATCGCCGAGGCTGATGGTGATCTCCTTAAAATCAGTCGTGATGCCCCATGCAGCGTTCATGGCATTCGGGACGCCATTCTCATCGTAGGTGGCGATGATCAGTACCGGCTGCGGGTACATATACGGTTTTGCTCCAAAATTAATTCTGCTCATTTTTCTTTCCTCCGATATCTATTCTAACTTTTCTCAGTATATCATAATATGTCCGGGTATTGTTCCTATCAGCGCATCACCTCTGCACGAATGCCTTCAACAATTCAAAGGTGTTTTTCACCCCGTCCATATGGGAGCGCTCGTAGTTGTGCGACGCATAGACGCCCGCGCCGATGAGACCGTGACGGATATCGAAACCGGCACGCAGTGTTGCCTCCACATCGGAGCCGTAGTGCGGATAAACGTCGATCGCGTAGTCCAGGCCATTCGTTTTTGCCAGCTCCGAAAGGATCGTGACAAGGTCATAGTTGTACGGACCGCCGGAATCCTTGGCACAGATCGACACCATGCGCTCGGTACAGCCGAGATCGGCGCCGACACAGCCCATATCTACGGA
>JAXJTA010000146.1:0-4394 GCA_036309825.1 Eubacterium sp.
GTGCGAAACCGATGAGCGGATCCCGCTCTTTACCGAGGTTCTGAAGATCGTCGACGGCCGCGTGCCGCTGATCGTGGAGCTAAAAAGCGGACGGCACAACGCGGAACTCTGCCGCAAAACGCTGGAGATCCTCCGTTCCTATGACGGCCCGTTCTGCATCGAGAGCTTTGATCCCCGCATCGTACATTGGTTCCGCAAAGAGGCTCCGGAGATCATCCGCGGACAGCTTGCCTGCAGTCGGGAGAGCTATCGGAAAATGTCGAAGTTCACTGCGTTTTTCCTGGCGAACTGCCTCTGCAACTTCTACAGCCGGCCGAACTTTATTGCCTATGAGCTGACGAGGAAGAGTCTCCTCGTGCGCCTCGCGGAACGTCTGGGCGCAAAAAAAGTCTGCTGGACCAGTCATGATCCCGCAGACGCGGTAGGTAAGGATACAGTTATTTTCGAATTCTATGAGCCCGATCTGTTCTTCTGAGCAGTTTTTCTGTGTAGCTCATCTGCGCTGGCCTTCAGAGCAGTTCTTCTGTGCTGCACACTTGAGCTGTATTTTCGATCAGTCTTCGTCAGGCTTCTCACATTCGCATTCGACCTGCTCGAATACATTTTCCAGCGGTATGCCGATGTTGTAATAGGTGAAGATCGCGGTGGCAAGGATCCGGCTGTTTTCGTCGGTGAGTCTCACATCGAAGGTGGACATCTTCTTGCCATGCTTGAGTTCACGCGCCTCCGCCCACACCCGTTTGCAATTCAGTGCCGGGCTCAGGAAGTGCATGTCGCCGGAGACAGTCGGCGTGATGTAGCCGTGCGACGCGGATGCAGCGCCGCCGATCGAATCGGCCAGCGAATAGAGACAACCGCCGTGAACCGAACCGATCGGATTTCTCAGCTTTTCCGTCACGTCGATATAGCCCTTCGCGTAACCATCGTCGATCTCCGTCGTTACGATCCCGATCAGATTACCGAAGCGGTTCTGTGAATTTCTGTAATTCAGGCATTTCCTGAGATATGCCGCTTTATCAATCGTCATCAGCATTTTCCTCCTCCGGCACGATGAGGATCTGCACCTTCTCAACCTTCGGTCCGTCCATTTCGAGAACGCGTACCTGCAGCTGTCCCTGTTCCAGGAGCTGTCCCTGCTTCGGCACCGTTCCCGCCAGTTCCATCACCCAGCCACTGACGGTCAGCGACTCGGTCTCGATCTCCGTATCCAGCTCGTCGGCCAGTTTTTCCACCGGGGCGGATCCGAGAACGATATACTTCGTTTCATTGATCATGCGGATCTCCTGCACGACCTCGTCATGCTCATCCCAGATCTCGCCGACCAGTTCCTCGAGAATGTCCTCCATCGTCAGAATGCCTTCCGTGCCGCCGTACTCATCGAGAACGACCGCCATGTGCGTTTTCTGCTGCTGCATCTCTCGAAGCAGCACACCGATGTGCTTGTGTTCCGGTATAAAAACGACCGGGCGGACGATCGGACGGATGTCCTTCCCTCTTCCGTAGGCTTTTGTATAGAAATCCTTCTGGTTGAGCGTGCCGATGATGTGATCGATATCCTCTTCATAGACAGGCAGTCTGGAATAGCCGCTGTCGGCAAAAACATCGGCGATCTCCTGCTCACTCGTAGTTACCTCGATTGCGGTGATGTCGATTCGCGGTGTCAGAATGTCCTGCGCCTCCTGATCGGTGAACTCGATGGCATTCTGGATCAGCGTCTGCTCCTGTTCATTAATGCCGCCGTCGTTTTTCGCCTCATCGACCATCGTCAGAAGTTCTTCCTCTGTGATGCCGTGGTCCTCTTCGCCGCGGACGAGGAGGGTGAGAAGCTTCTTCCACAAGCCGAAGATCACATTGAGCGGTGTCAGGATGATCACAAGGACACGAAGGATCGGCGCGGAAAACATCGCGAAGCTCTCCGCGTACTGCAGTGCCATACTTTTCGGGGAAATTTCTCCGAAGATCAGGAGGACCAGGGTCGTCACGAGTGTGGAAACGCCGCTGCCCATATCCTCGCCGAGCATCTGGACGAAGATGACCGTCGCCAGAGATGTGGCCAGAATGTTCACAACGTTGTTGCCGATCAGAATCGTCGACAGAATATCATCCTGCCTTTCAAGCAGCTTCATCACAAGGATCGCGCCGCTCTTGCCCTTTTCCGCGTAGTTTTTCATACGGATGCGGTTAAGGGAGGTGAATGCAGTCTCCGTCGCCGAGAAATACGCCGACATAATGACGCAGATTACAATGATTACGATTGACAGGTTTCTGTTCATGATTCTCCGTTTCTGATTTTTAAGATCTCCCGGTCATAGGTATACAGACCGTTTACTTCATCTTCAATGTCCGTCCACTGCGTATAGACATAAGCGCAGAGGCCTTCGGACTCATAGCCCTTCATGCGGTCTATCAATTTATTATACGCGATTGTCAGCGATTCTTCATCCTTAAATTTCTTTCCGTAGCCGTAGAGCTTGCGCGATGCCGCGTGTTCCCGGATCCGGTACGGCAGTCCGCCGAATTCCGACAGAACAAAGGCGCGTTCCTTCTCCGGCTTGACGCTGAACGTAAGATAATAATAATGCACGCTTCGGAAATCGCCGCAGTTCTGATCGAACCAGCCGCTCGCCGAGTCGATCAGCCTCTCCGGATCCGCGTTTCGAAGGATCTCGGTACATGCCTTCGTCTCGAACTGTCCCCACGCCTCATTAAAGAGCGTCCAGGCAAAAACGGACGGGTGTCCTTTCAGCGTCCGCGCCGTCTCCGCGATCTCCTGCCGGAATTCTTCCTTCCCGGCATCGCTCTGCCTTGCGAGCTTCACGGCATCCGTGTCCGTTGTCCTTAGTCCCATCCAGCTGCGCAGCGTTGCCGCGTAGGTCACGTAATTCATGTGATAGGGCTCACCGCCGTTCACGATATCCTGCCAGACGAGCAGTCCCAGGTGATCGCAGTGATAATACCAGCGGTCCGGCTCGATCTTCGCGTGCTTGCGGACCATATTGAAGCCCGCCGCCTTCATTCCCCGCAGATCGAAGAGGATCGCCTCGTCGGATGGCGGTGTATACAGACCGTCCGGCCACATTCCCTGATCAAGGATGCCCCGCAGAAACAGCTTCTCGTGATTCAGGCAGATCCTCGGGATCCCCTCCTCATCCTTCTCGATGGTCACGGTCCGCATGGCAAAATAGCTTGTCGCGTAATCGCTTCCCATCTGCGCTTCCACATTGTAGATCCAGGGTTTTTCACAGGTCCACAGGTGGGCCTTCGGAATACGCACGGTGATGCACTCATTCGTCGTTCCGGCAACGAAGATCTTCTCGACCAGCGCGTCCGCCATCTGCGAATAATTCTCATTGATATAAAGAGACGGCTCGTCGATGCAGAGCTTCACGACCTGCTGCGCGTTCGCGTGTACCGTAATGTGTACCAGATCCGCATCCGGCTCCGGGACGATCTCGATCTCTTCGATATGCTCCTCCGGAACCTCTTCCATCCAGACGGTCTGCCAGATCCCGCTGACCGCCGTGTAGAACATGCCGCCGCGCTTCAGCATCTGTTTGCCCTTGGCATGAAAAGAGGTATCACTGACATCTCTGACCTTTACGACCAGCTCATTCACTTCGCCCTCGACATACCGGTCGGTGATGTCCAGATCGAACGGCAGATAGCCGCCCATGTGCCGGCCGACCTGCTCCCCGTTGAGAAAAACAACGCAGCTCTGGTCAACAGCTCCGAAACGCAGCAGAAGTCTTCTGCCGAAGCTTTTCGGATGAACCTCCGGAAGGATCCGGTGATACCAGAGGATCTCCCCCGGTTTCAGCTGCCGGTTTACACCGGAAAGCACGCTCTCCGGCGAAAAAGGTACGAGGATCTTCCCGTCATATTTCTTCGGCCGGATACACTTCGCGGCCCAGGCGGGATAGCCCCGCTGCGCATCGTTTTTGCCCTGGATCGCCGGGACGATGCTGTAATCCCAATATCCGTTCAGGCTGATCCAGCTTCCCCTCTGAAGCAGTCCCCGCGGATAAATGTCCGGAAGATTTTCCGGATCCAGGTCTCTCCCCCACCTGGTGTAAAGTTGTTCCATCTATACTCCTTAAATTCTGTTGTCTGTCTTCTGTTGTCTAACTTCTTTGTCTAACTTCTGTTATGTAATTCCGCTCCCTTTCAGCGGTCAGTTCTTCAGTCCCAGATACTTCTCGCCGAACCCCTTCAGCAGCGAAACGACCGGATTATTTCCCATATCCGTCCATTCCGCGGAGAACGATTCCTTGTTGCTCTTCATGAGCTTCCCGATCACATCGAAAAACTCCTTCTGCTTTTCCGGCGGCAGGCTCTTCAGCACCTTGAAGCCTTCCAGCAGCGAGTCGCCTTTGTTTTTGCCGACTTCGGACAAC
>JAXJTA010000147.1:0-6673 GCA_036309825.1 Eubacterium sp.
GAGAAGGCCGCTTCGGACGGAACGGTAAAGGCAACGGTCGACGGCGTTGTGAAGGCGGCAGGGGATCCGGAGGATCCGCCGACCGACGGATCGGCATTTCTGACGGTAGCCGGCAGCGGCGGGATGTACATCAAAAGCGCCGTCAGTGAGCTGTATCTCGACCGGATCAAGGTGGGCTCGACGATCCTCGCGAATTCCTGGAGAACGGGAACAATGCTGGAAGCAACGATCACGGAGATCTCGCCGTATCCGGATACCTCCGGTCAGTTCAGCGGCTATTTCGGCGCTGCCGGCGCAGCCGCGTCCATGTATCCCTTCACCGCGGAGATCGTTGGTGACGCGGGAGATCTGCGGGCCAATGAGTACCTCGACGTCCTCGTACAGGGAGAGGAGCAGACGGAAGAACAGAGTGCGCTGTTTCTTGATGACGCCTTCATCCGGGAGGATACGAACGGGCAGAAATATGTATACATCCGGGATGAGAATGGCAGGATCGCGCGTCGTGATGTCGTTACCGGTAAGATGTCCTATGGCGGCACGGAGATCAAAGAAGGTATTACAACGGAGGATCAGATCGCTTTTCCGTACGGGCGTGATCTGAAGATCGGCGCAAAAACGCGCGAAGCGACGTTGGATGAATTGTACTCGTAAGACAGGAAAGGAAGGTGCGAAATGCTGGAAGATATCCGATTTGCCCTGGGCAGCATCTGGGCACACAAGATGCGTTCCTTTCTGACGATGCTCGGTGTGATCATCGGTATCGCGTCGATCATCGGCATCGTCTCTACGATCAAAGGAACGAACGAACAGATCATGAAAAATCTGATCGGTGCGGGCAATAACAACGTAAATATCATGCTGAAGCAGGGCGATTACGATTATTATATGGGAAACGGAAGTCCGGAGGGCGTCCTTCCCGTAACAAAGGAGCAGAAGGACGAGATCTTCTCCCTTGACGGTGTCGAGGATGCCTCCTTCTATAACAGCCGTACCTATGGCGCGACGATCGCCGCCGGAGTCAATACACTGGACGCGGGAACGCTCTACGGCGTTGACTCCCACTACCTGAACACCTGCGGCTATGTGGTCTACAAGGGGCGCCCCTTCGTCGAAGAGGATTTCAATGACCGCCATAAGGTCGTGCTTCTGGACGAAAAATCGGCAACGACGCTTTTTCCGGAATCAGACCCGGTCGGCGGGATCGTGGAGATCAGCGGCGAACCCTTCACGGTGATCGGTGTATATCGAAAGGCCGCGGAGTTTCAGCCGGTGATCGAAAGCTACAGCGATTATCAGACATACAATCAGGAAAGCTACGGCACAGCGCTTGTTCCGCAGTCGGTATGGCCGGTGCTTTTCAGCTTCGATGAGCCGGAGAACTGTGTGGTAAGAGCATCTACTCCGGAGATGATGAGCGAGATCGGCAAAAACGCGGCTTCCGTCATGAACCTCTCAGTTGCCGGATACACGGAATCCGGTACGACAGCCGGCACGGCAGAAAGCACAGCAGAAGACGGCATGACTAAGAGCGGCGCGGCAGACGGCGGCATGGCAGAAACAGAACCGGCAGACGGCGCGGCGGTGGAAGGTACGGAGAGCGCGGCTGCGGATCAGTCCAACGCTTTCTCCTACAAAGCGGATGATCTGGTCGAGAAGGCGAAGAACAAACAGCAGCTCACCGAGAGCACCAATAATCTGATGATCTGGGTAGCCAGCATCGCCCTTCTGGTCGGCGGAATCGGCGTTATGAATATCATGCTGGTGTCCGTCACGGAGCGAACGCGCGAGATCGGTCTGAAGAAGGCGCTCGGCGCGGGAAGAAAGCGTATCATGCGTCAGTTCCTGACCGAGTCAGCCGTCCTGACGGGAATCGGCGGCGTTCTCGGCGTCATCACGGGAATCGTGCTTGCCTATGTGATCTCCGCGATGTCGGGAACGCCGGTTGCGGTCAGCGTTCCGTCGATCATCCTCGGCGTTGTATTTTCCATGGTGATCGGCATCGTCTTCGGCATCCTGCCGTCGATCAAGGCGGCCAATCTGAATCCGATCGAAGCATTACAAAGAGAGTAAGGAAACCTTAGCAATGAAGAAAAACGTATTGGAACTCCTGGAGAGATCGGCAGAGCTCTACCCGGAGAAGAATGCCGTCGAAGACGGCGGGGAAAAACGCAGCTACAGGGAGCTGCGGGAGGAGGCAGAGTCCATCGGAGCCGCGCTGTCCGGCAGGATCAAAAGAGGAGAGCCTGTGGCTATCCTCTCCGAAAAGAGCTGCCGGACACTGGCTGCAATGTTCGGCGTCGTTTATGCGGGCGGCTTCTATGTGTCCGTCAGTCCGGACCAGCCCTCTGACCGCGTGCGCCGCATCCTGGCCGTACTCGAAAGCCGCACCGTCATTGCGGACAGTAAATATTTGCCGCTTCTCACCAATGCAGGTTATGAGGGCCGTGTTCTGGATCTGGGTACGGTAGGAAAAGAGGAGCCGTTACCTGTCGAAGAGCGCAGAGCCCTTCTTGCGCCGATCAGGGAAAAGGCGGCGGAGACCGATCTTCTGTACGGCATCTTTACCTCGGGGTCGACAGGAAATCCCAAGGGGGTCGTTGTAAGCCATGGGGCAGTCATCCGTTTTATCGGTCATTTCACCGAGCTGTTCGGAATCACGGAAGAGGACAGGATCGCGAACCAGGCTCCCTTTGATTTCGATGTTTCCGTCAAGGATATCTACTCGGCGATCGCAAAAGGCGCTTCACTCGTTCTCGTTCAGAGAGCATTATTCTCCACGCCGCCCCGGCTTCTCGACTATCTGGAAGAAAAGAAGGTAACAAATCTTACCTGGGCGGTATCGGCGCTCTGTCTGGTATCGGGGCTGAAAGGTCTGGATTACAAGATCCCGGCAACAGTGAAGAGAATCCTCTTCAGCGGTGAAGTGATGCCGGTGAAGCATCTGCGCATGTGGCAGAAAGCACTGCCGGATTGCGCGTTCGTCAATCTGTACGGCCCGTCGGAGATCACCTGCAACTGCACCTATTACCGGATCGGGCACGTCTTTGAGGACGGAGAAAAAATTCCGATCGGTATTCCCTTCCCGAAGAGACATGTTTTTCTCATGGGAGAGGACGGGAGACAGATCACGGACATGAATGTTTCCGGAGAGATCTGCGTCGGCGGGGAGTCCCTTTCTTCCGGATATTACAACGATCCTGAGCAGACGGCAGAGAAGTTCATTACCTTCACCGCGGAGGACGGAAGTAGTGAGCCGATCTACAAAACAGGAGATCTGGGGTATTTAGGAGAGGACGGCAATCTCTATTTTGACGGCCGCAAGGACTTTCAGATCAAGCACATGGGGCATCGAATCGAACTGGAGGGGATCGATGCGACCCTTTCCGCGATCGAAGGCGTTGTGAGATGCTGCACGATCTATGACCGTGAGAAAAACAGGATCGTCGCCTTCTACACCGGTGACGCGGAGAAGAAGATGATCCGTGCGCAGATGAAGGAAAAACTGCCGGTCTACATGATCCCCAATAAGTGGATCAGACTGGAGGAGATGCCGCTCACCAAGAACGGCAAGATCGACAGAAAAGCAATCGCTGCGGAACTGGGCTGAGACCATACCGATCTGAGAAAAAGGGAGTTTTATGGATAGAAATCAACTTGTGGAAGCAATCAAGAAAGCCGGAACGCCGGCATACATTTTTGATCTGGATATTCTGAAAAGCGAGGCGGACCGTTTCAGGCGATGCCTCGGCGGGGATATCGGGGTCTGCTTTGCCATGAAGGCCAATCCTTTTCTTACGGGACCGATGGCAGAGTATACCGACCGACTGGAGGTGTGTTCCTTCGGAGAATTCCTGATCTGCAAAGAACTGGGAATCGCTCCGGCGAAGCTTTATATCTCCGGCGTACTGAAAAAAACGGAAGACCTGAAGGAGATGCTGGAATACGGCGGCAGCGAAGCCGTTTTTACAGCGGAATCGGTTCGTCAATTCGAGCAGATCAATGCCTGGGGTGCGGCGCAAGGAATGAAGATCACGGTATTCCCGAGGCTTTCCAACGGTGCACAGTTCGGGATCGATGAGGAGCAGCTTAAAATCCTGATCAAACGAAGAGAAGAGTATCCGGGGTGCCGGATCGGCGGGATCCATTATTTCACCGGAACGCAGAAGCGTTCGGCGGAGAGGATCAGTAAAGAGATCACCCGCATCGATAAGTTTTTCGAGGAGCTGGCAGCGGATGGCTTTGTCGTTCCGGAACTGGAATACGGAACAGGCTTTGCTGTTCCTTACTTCGAAGGAAAGGATGAGGAGATCTTTACCGATAAAGGAATCGGTGAAGTCAGCGATGCTCTCCGCGGAATGAAGTGGAAGGGGCGCATCACGATCGAGATGGGCCGCGCCCTGTCCGCGCTCTGCGGATATTACCTGACGCAGGTACAGGACGAGAAGATGACAGAGGTCAAGAACTTTGCCATCATCGACGGCGGTATGCACCAGATCAACTATGACGGACAGATCCGCGGAATGTATCTGCCGCATATCGATCTGTTTCCGGCGGGAGACCGTGATGTTGACCGGTCGGAGAAGGCAGCATCCTGGAGCATCTGCGGTTCTCTCTGCACCTTCAATGATGTTCTTTGCCACAGCTTCAAAGCGGATTCGCTGCTTCCCGGCGATGTTCTCGTATTTGAGAGAGCCGGAGCGTATTCGGTCACAGAAGGGATGGCCCTCTTCCTCAGTCATGAACTGCCGGCGGTATGGTTTTTCAGTTCGGAAGGCGGGTATGTCAACCTCCGTAAAAGAATAGATACATACCGCTTGAATATGGAACGTGTATCGGGGTAAAATAAAAGAGGCGTTTATGTAGCTGAATAGTATAATTTAAGTACCAAACGTTGTACGGAAAGAGAATAAGATGGAAGAATTACTGGAGATCCTTACCGATATCGATGACAGCATTGACTATACAAGGGAGACGGCTCTGATCGACGATCATCTGCTCGATTCCTTTGGTGTTATCACACTGGTATCCGAGATCGAGGAGAACTTTGACATCAGCATCGATGCTGCCGAGATGACTGCCGAGAACTTTAACTCCGCAGACGCGATCTGGGAGATGATCGAAAGGCTGAAAGAGGAGCAGTGATCCGGATAATTATCGGTGCAGTACGCACCAGAATAAGCGGCATGCAATAGGGGAATGCTGCGAAACGGGGAGATAGCGGATATTCATGGCATATAACCAGAGTCTTTATTTGTTTTGGTTTCTACCGATATCATTGATCATTTATCAGCTGATGCCGAAGAAGGCGCGTCCTTTCGTGCTTCTGGCTTTCAGCTGGATCTTCTTTTTAACATTATCACGGCCGGTTATGCTGGTCTGGCTGCTTGCCGCAGCCGGAGCGGTCTATTCGGCCGCGCTTTATTTGGACCGGTTAAGCGGCAGACGGGATGAGATCCTGAAACTTGCCGAAAAGTCGGAGAAGGCAGCGATCCGTAAGAGGTTCCGCAGGAAAAAACTGATCATCCTGTGGATCAGTACGGCATTTCTCCTCGGCACACTGGTCTTCTTCAAGTATTATTTCTCGTACGCTCTGTACATCAACACCAACATGGGCGGACATCTCTGGTATGCACGACTCGGTTCGCCGATCGGCATTTCTTTTTATACCCTGGAAGCAATCAGTTATACGGCGGACGTGTACTGGGAGAGACAGAAGGCTGACCGGAACTTCTTCCGTGTGACTCTTTTCCTGTCGTTTTTCCCCCAGCTCATGGAAGGTCCGATCTGTCAGTATAAAGACACGGCGGAGCTGCTTTTCGAAGGCAGTCCGGTCGTCTTTGAAAATGTAAAAAAGGGTGCGCTCCGGATCCTCTGGGGCCTTTTCAAGAAGATGATCATTGCCGACCGTCTGCTTCAGGCTGTCGACAATCTGTACGGCGGTTATACACAGTACCACGGCGTTATGTTTGCCGTGGCAGCGGTCATCTATACGATCCATCTGTACATGGATTTCTCCGGAACGATCGACATTGTCATCGGAAGCGCGGAGATGTTCGGAATTCCGCTGAAGGAAAACTTCAGGCAGCCGTTTTTCGCCCAGAATGCCGGTGAGTTCTGGAGAAGATGGCACATTTCTCTCGGTGCCTGGTTCAAGGCATACCTGTTCTATCCGGTTTCCGTATCGGGCATCGTAAAGAAATGGAACAAGTTCGCAAGAAAGAAGATCGGCAAATATCTGACCAACCTCGGCACTTCGGCACTCTGCCTGCTGCCGGTATGGCTTGCGACGGGTATCTGGCACGGACCGCAGCTAAACTATCTGTTCTACGGTCTGTATTACTTTGTGATCCTTTTTGCCGAGGTCGCCTGGCTTCCGGTAAAAAACGCCTGGGTCAGCCGTTTCCATGTCAACGAAGAGGCATGGAGCTGGAAGATCCCGCACATGCTGAAGACCTGGGTCATCATTTTCTGCGGCGAGATGCTGTTCAACGCAAAGGGGATCCGGGCTGCTGCTGTCATGTACCGCAGCATCTTTACCGAGTTTGACGGCGCGCAGCTTATTAACGGCGGCCTGCTCGAAATGGGTATCGATACGGCAGATCTCCGGATCGTTGTGATCGCGGTCGCTGTGGTTGCTGTCGTTGAGACGCTGACGGAGTGCGGCAAAAACGTA
>JAXJTA010000148.1:0-2973 GCA_036309825.1 Eubacterium sp.
CTTCATGATCTCGGCGTAGACCTCCTGCGACTTGTTTTTCCAGTTTTCCGCAAGAGCCGCGGCTGAGCTCTCGGACGGCACGCTGAAGCGCAGTTCGAGAAGGTTCGTTTTTCCTTCGCGGATGATGCAGTTCACGGTGTAATCCTGGTTGGAAGTGCGGAAGTAATCGGCGAGGGTCGAGGAATCGTTGCGCATCTCATAGGAGTGCAGGACCAGGTAGTTCGCGATCTCGCGTTTGATCTCCGGAGAGATCTCGTTTTCGAAGTATTCCAGCGTTTTCGCTCCCTGTTCGGAACAGTGATAGTAAGTCGTGTGGTTCATCTGCTCGGTCGTGATGAGACCGGTATCGACCATCTCCGCAATGACCTCCTGCAGATGGAAATACGTTGTATAATTCTGGCTCAGAATCAGATCCGAGATCTGCGCATTGGTAAGAGGAAAGGTCACTTTCTTCATCATGTACAGAATGATCAGTTTATATAGAGAGTAGGATGACTCGATCAAAGCTTTGCCTCCTTGATGATCAGACATTAATACCGTAAAAGTATACCATACGGACATGACTTACTCAATAATAGGCACTTGTTTTTCGCTCCATTCATGATTATAATAATTTTTGAATCTTTAATCAATAAACTGTAAATATATAAAGGATAAAGGAGAAAAATCATGAACATGAAGAAAATTACCGCAGCAGTTCTGTCTGTTGTTTGCGCAGCTTCTCTTGCTGCATGCGGAAGCTCCGCATCTACCGCCGACACACAGGCAGCAAGCGCAAGTTCTGCAGCAGCTACTTCCGCAGCCGCTGAGGGAAATGCCGTAGACGCGATCAAGGAGAAGGGCACGATCGTAATGTATACGAACGCTGAGTTCGAGCCGTTCGAGTACAAGGACGGTGATCAGATCGTCGGTATCGATGTTGAGATCGCTCAGGCAATCGCAGATAAGCTCGGTGTAGAGCTTCAGATCGAAGATATCGCTTTCGATTCCCTGATCTCCGCGCTGACAACAGGAAAAGCGGATTTCGTTGCGGCAGGAATGACCGCTACAGAGGATCGTGCGAAAAACGTTGATTTCACTGAGAAATACTTTGATGCCGGCCAGTCCATCATCGTCGCTGAAGGCAGCGATATCACTTCCCGTGAGGATCTTAACGACAAGGTTGTCGGTGTACAGACCGGAACGACCGGTGATATCTACTGCACCAATGATGACGGAAGCAGCGATATCAATGTAAAAGAAGTAAAGAGATACCCGAAGGGAATGGATGCGGTATCCGATCTGATCGCAGGCCGTATCGACGCTGTTGTTATCGATAACTTCCCGGCTGAGAAGCTGACTGAGAAGAACCCGGATAAGGTGCACATGCTTGATGAGCAGATGACGACCGAGGAATATGCGATCGCCTGCCCGAAGGGAAGTGATCTGACCGACGAGATCAACGGTGTTATTGACGAGATGGAAGAGAGCGGCGAGCTTGACGAGATCGTCGGCAAATATATCTCCGCTGAATAATCAGCGTCCCACAGGAGTACAGGAATGGATTTACTTACGCGTCTATTTGAAGACTTCATAGCTAAAGATCGTTATATGTATCTGGTCAAGGGCCTTGGCAACACGGTTGTGATCACCGCGGGCGCGCTTGTCCTCGGTGTGATCCTCGGTGTGCTGGCAGCTCTTGTACGTGTGAATCATAACAACGGCAAGAGAGGCATTGTCAGTGTTCTTAATGTGATCGTCAATCTTTACCTGACGATCATCCGCGGAACACCTATGGTAGTACAGCTCATGATCATGTATTTCGTTATCTGGGCAAGCGGCAATCCGGTCGCGGTCGCGATCGTATCCTTCGGTATCAACTCCGGTGCTTATGTGGCAGAGGTCATCCGAAGCGGTATCCAGTCCGTTGACAGAGGACAGACCGAAGCCGGCCGGTCACTGGGCCTTAACGAGAGGCAGACTCTGACGAAGATCATTCTTCCGCAGGCATTCAAAAACGTTGCGCCGGCGATCTTCAATGAGTTTATTGCCCTGGTAAAAGAAACGTCTGTAGTCGGCTACGTCGGTATCGCGGATCTTACCAAGGCCGGTGATATCATTCGTTCTCAGACCTATGACGCATTCCCGCCGCTGATCGCGGTGGCTGCGATCTACCTGGTGATCGTAATTATCCTTACGCAGATCCTGCATGTAATCGAAAGGAGGCTGGCAAAGAGTGATCTCCGTTAAAAACCTCCACAAATCTTTTAATACCGTGAACGGTACCGTTGAGATCCTGAAAGGGATCACGACTGATATCAAAAAAGGGGAGAAGGTCGTTATTATCGGACCTTCCGGTTCCGGAAAGAGCACCTTTCTTCGCTGCCTCAATCTGCTTGAGACACCGACAGAGGGTGAGATCTGGTTCGACGGCGAACGGATCAACGCGCCGGGCGTCGACGTGGACAAGGTAAGAAGTCAGATGGGAATGGTATTCCAGCATTTCAATCTCTTCCCGCACATGTCGATCCGCCAGAATATCACAATGGCTCCGGTCCTTCTGAAATTGCAGACACAGGAGGAAGCCGATGAGAACGCGAAGAGGCTTCTCGACCGCGTCGGCCTGCTGGACAAAATCGATTCTTATCCGTCACAGCTTTCCGGCGGACAGAAGCAGCGAATCGCGATCGTCCGTTCTCTTGCCATGAATCCGAAGATGATGCTCTTCGATGAGCCGACCAGCGCGCTGGATCCTGAGATGGTAGGCGAAGTTCTGGAAGTAATGAAGGAACTTGCCGAGGACGGCATGACCATGGCCGTTGTTACACATGAGATGGGCTTTGCACGTGAAGTAGCGACACGTGTGCTGTTCGTCGATGACGGACAGATAAAGGAAGAGAACAATCCGAAGGATTTCTTCGAGCATCCGAAGGATCCGCGTCTGCAGGAATTCCTGTCCAAAGTACTTATTTGATTTTCGAAGCACTGCCGCTC
>JAXJTA010000149.1:0-13079 GCA_036309825.1 Eubacterium sp.
CACGTTTTGTCCTATAACTCTATAACTCTATAACTCTATAACTCCCATTCACGGCTTACCAGTCACTGTCCCAGTCACTGTCGCCGGAATCCCAGCTGTCCCAACTGTCGTCATCGTCATAATCGTAATCGCTGTAATCACTGTAATCATCATCATACGAGTCATAATCATCGTAGTCATATGTCCCGTAGTAGCCGCTGTCATAGCCGCCGTTGTAGCCGCCGTGATAGCCGGAGCCGCTGTACGTCGAGCCGATGCAGGATCCGAGCGCACCGAGAATGAGCAGAATGATGAAAATAATAATTACCGCTCGAAGAAGCTTTCCGAGGATACGTCGAATCGCCCTTCCCCGGTTACTGTTATCGTTTTGATTACGATTTCCACCAAAGAAATTCCGACTTCCGCCGCTTCCATAAGAACGCCCGCCGCGATTATTATTGCGATTATTATTGCGGTTGTTGTTACGACTGCTGCCCGATCCACCGAAAGCGTTATTGTATTGGTTCAGGCCGCGGTTCTGCCCTTTCGGTCCGTTGACCCGACGAACATTGCCGGCCGCAACCTGGTTCGCTGTCTCCTCGCGGATCTTCTGGTACAACTCGTTGACCGCGTAGGCTTCGTCCGGCCCTTCGTAGCGAACCGCTCGCTGCCCGTTACTCTTATTCTTGTATACAACGAAATCGCCGTTCGGTTTCTGATAGATACCGAAGGCTTTTGCCCCCGTATAATTCCTGCCGATAAAGAAGCGCATCTGCTCCAACGGCATATTCTTCGAGGCGCAGAAATCCTGCAATTCCCTGATCGTCTTCGGCGCTCCCGCAGCCGCTCTCTTGAACTGGTCATTCGGCGCTCCGCAATGCGGACACACCTGCTCGCGGTCATCCAGAAAACCACCGCAATATCCACATTTGATCTTCATACCCACTCCGCTCCCGCGCATCGATGCGCTGATCAATCTCTCCGGGTGTGAAAAACTTTTTCCCCGATATACTACCTCTAATGATACGAAAATCATACCATATCGGACTCCCTGCCGCAAGGAACGTGAGGCGCACGGCAGCCCACTTGGCGCCGCTTTGTCTCCGAGGACAGAGTCCGCGGAAGATGTCCTCGCAGGAGCATCCCCGCAATACGCAGGAAGAGCCGCGCGTGAACATCTCCCGAAGGACGACATTCGCAGGAGACTTAGCGGCTCCTGGCGGATCGCCATGCCATACTTTCACGAAAATCCATGGCAAGGACTGTCTGACGAGGCACGTTTTTCGTGCCGAGGAGTTCCGCAACTTCACAGAAGCGGCATGGCTGGACGCCTAGTGACGCTTGTCTCCGAGGACAGAGTCCGCGGGAGATGTCTCGCAGGGATATTCCGCAAATACGCAGAAAGAGCCGCGCGTGAACATCTCCCGAAGGACAACATTCGCAGGAGACTTAGCGGCTCTTGGCGGATCGCCATGCCATACTTTCACGGAAGTCCATGGCGAGGACTGTCTGACGAGGCACGTTTTTCGTGCCGAGGAGTTCCGCAGCTTCACAGAAGCGGCATGGCTGGACGCCTAGTGACGCTTGTCTCCGAGAACAGAGTCCGCGGGAGATGTCCTCGCGGCGATGTAGTCGACGCTTGTCTCCGAGGACAGAGTCCGCGGGAGATGTCTCGCGGCGATGTAGTCGACGCTTGTCTCCGAGGACAGAGTCCGCGGAAGATGTCCTCGCAGGAGCATCCCGCAATACGTGGAAGAGCCGCGCGTGAACATCTTCCGAAGGACGACATTCGCAGGAGACTTAGCGGCTCCTGGCGGATCGCCATGCCATACTTTCACGAAAATCCATGGCGAGGACTGTCTGACGAGGTACGTTTTTCGTGCCGAGGAGTTCCGCAGCTTCACAGAAGCGGCATGGCTGGACGCCTAGAACCGCTTGTCTCCGAGGACAGAGTCCGCGGGAGATGTCCACGCACGGTGATGTGGTCGCCGCGTGACGCAGCGCGGCAACATGCGGCAGCCGCTCCGTTTTTACGGGGATCCTCCGCACGCAGAAAATCCCCGCCGGGCAGCTGACGTTCTGCCCGACGAGGATCTTCTACTACCAATTACATATTTAAAGGGGAGGTTATCCAATAAGGATCTTCAGGTCATTGTCGACATCGGTGATGCCCGCAATGCCGAAGTTCTTAACCAGCACATCTGCCACATTCGGAGAAAGGAATGCCGGCAGTGTCGGTCCAAGGTGAATGTTCTTCACGCCGAGGTACAGGAGAGCCAGAAGAACGATAACCGCTTTCTGCTCATACCATGCGATATTGAAGGCAAGCGGAAGCTCATTGATATCCTCAAGGCCGAAGATCTCCTGAAGCTTCAGGGCGATCAGCGCCAGAGAATAGGAATCGTTGCACTGGCCCGCGTCGAGGACACGCGGAATACCGTTGATATCGCCGAGGTTCAGCTTGTTGTATTTGTATTTTGCGCAGCCTGCGGTCAGGATCACAACGTCCTTCGGAAGCTTCTCCGCGAACTCTCTGTAGTAATCTCTGGATTTCGCGCGGCCGTCACAGCCTGCCATAACAACAAATTTGCGGATCGCGCCGGACTTAACGGCATCTACGACAGCATCGGCCAGAGCGAATACCTGCTCATGAGCGAAGCCGCCGACGATCTTGCCGGTCTCAAGCTCGGTCGGAGCGGCACATGTTTTTGCCTGCTCGATCAGTGCGGAGAAATCCTTGGTCTCGCCGTACGGTGCGGAAATGTGGTTGCAGCCCGGCACTGCGGTCGCTCCGGTCGTCCACAGACGATCCTTGTAGGAAGCAGCCGGCGGAACGATGCAGTTCGTGGTCATGAGGATCGGTCCGTTGAATTTCTCGAACTCCTCTTTCTGTTTCCACCATGCGTTTCCGTAGTTGCCCGCGAAGTTCTCATATTTCTTGAATGCCGGATAGTAATGTGCCGGCAGCATCTCGCCGTGTGTATAGACATCGACACCTGTGCCCTGGGTCTGCTCAAGGAGCATCTCCAGATCACGAAGGTCATGTCCGGATACAAGAATTCCCGGATTGCTTCTTACGCCGAGATCTACCTCTGTGATCTCCGGGTTGCCATAGGCGGAAGTATTTGCGGTATCCAGCAGAGCCATGCCGTCTACACCGTATTTTCCGGTCTCCAGGGTGAGTGCCACGAGATCATCGACGGTCAGGGAATCGTCAAGTGTAGCAGCCAGTGCTCTCTGAAGGAAAGCATCGGTCTCCTCGCTGTCTTTGAGAAGAGCGTTTGCGTGTTTCTCGTAAGCAGCCAGACCCTTCAGTCCGTAGGTGATCAGCTCGCGAAGGGAACGAATGTCCTCATTCTCGGTTGCCAGAACGCCGACGGTGGCAGCCTTCGCGTCGAACTCTTCCACAGCGCCGTACCACTTGGCAGCTTCCGGAAGGGCTTCCTTTGCTTCGCTGTCCAGGCTGTCGGACAGCTCGGATGTTACTGCCAGAGTCTCGAGGATCGATACCTGCAGGGACTCTCTGTCGAAGTTTGCGTTGGTGATCGTGGTGAACAGGTTCAGGGTGATGCGATGATTCACATCGGCGGATACCTCTTTGCCTGCCTTGCGAAGCGCGGTCGTAACTGCAGCCAGACCTTTGGTTACATAGATCAGCAGATCCTGCATAGCGGCAACTTCCGGTTTCTTTCCACAGACACCGGATACGGTACATCCCTTGCAGCCTGCGGTCTCCTGACACTGATAACAAAACATTTTATTTTCCATATCAATAACAGCCTCCTGATTTCTTAATGCTGAACGCATTATAGCAATCGGGAGGCTGTTACACCGTAACATATGATACATTTTTATTTTTACAACCGTCGCGATCCGGCGAAGGGTACCGCCGGCCGCATTCCCGGCAGCCATTTCCGATCATAGCGGCACCTCAGCCTTCGCAGATGCTAAGGGGCTCACTCCATCTGCAGATTCTCCATGAAGGTGAGGATGGCCTGAACGGTCATCTCCTGCTGTTCCTTCGGCTCGATCTCCGCCTCGCCGTCGCCCTTCTGCGGACCGTAATCCGCGAAGCCGGCATGATTTCCGCCGGGGATCACGACCTCTTCATAATTCATCGGCCAGTATTTTTTGTTCTCCTCGTAGGTGTCCATCTCAAGCACACCGTCCTTGTCTCCGTAAATGGACTGGATCATGACGCTGTCCGGGATCTGCTTCGACGGATAGGCCGCAAGGAGGATCAGTCCCTGCACGCGATCACCGTTATCCGCCGCGTAAAGTGCCGCTGCCGCGCCTCCCATAGAATGTCCGCCGATCGCCCAGGTCTTGTAGTCATAGCGGTCAAGGATCGAATCCGCCGCCGATGTGTCGAGGATCGCCATATTTGCCGGCATGTGAACGAGGAAACAGTCCACACCTTCCGCCGCCAGGTAATGCATCATCGGGGAATAGGCGGTCGTCTCGACCTTCGCTCCGGGATAGAAGATGATCGCCTTGTCCGTTCCCGGCCCGTCGAAGAAATAGCCTTCATCGATGTCGGTCACCTCGACCTCTCCCTCCGACTGCAAAAACTGATCGCTCGAGGTCAGCGCGTGATAAAAACTACCGAGGTAGATTGCCCCTGCGGCACCCTGCAGGCCGAGCGCGATCAGAACCGTGACCACGACCTTAAATGCGAGCCCTTTGTTTTTTCCCCGTGTAATCAACTTCATCAGAAGCCAGCCGATGAGGAAGGATGCCGCGAGGGCCGCGATCGTAAGCAGAATGTATTGCATAGAGAGTGCCGCCTTTCTGTATCTGTGTCCGAAACAGTTACTATCCATTGAAGATTTGCTTTTCATCAAAAACAGAGTTATTCTATCACATTTGAAAATTTTGTGGTAGGATGATAAATAAATCCTAATCGGTCATTCTAACCGGTCGCTGCAGAATAGAGAAAAGGGGAAATTTCCATGAATATCAGAGATGAAGTCAGGAAGATGAAAGCGGTCGCGCCGTATGCGGCTGCCACGGATGTATCCGTGCGCAATGCCGTGCTGGCAAAGATCGGTGAGACGCTGAAAAATAACGCGGAGGCGATCTTCGCGGAAAACAAGAAGGATCTGGAGGCCGCCGACAGAAACGGCACCCCGTCCGCGATCGTGAAGAGGCTGAAGTTCAATGAGGCGAAGCTGGGTGACGTCCTCAAGGGCATCGATCAGCTGATCGGTCTGCCCGATCCGATCGGCCGCAAAACGCTGTCCCGTGAGCTCGATGAGGGACTCACCCTCAACCGCATTACCTGCCCGATCGGTGTCATCGGCGTCATCTTCGAGGCTCGTCCCGATGCGCTCGTCCAGATCTCCACGCTCTGCATCAAGAGCGGCAACTGTGCCGTATTAAAGGGCGGCAAGGAGACCGCGAACACGAACCGCATCCTCTTCCGCCTGATCTATGAGAGCGCCGTCGCTGCCGGCTACCCGGAACACAGTCTCCTGCAGGCCGAGCTGCACAACGAGATCGACGAGCTCCTCGCCTGCGATGACTGCGTCGACCTGCTGATCCCGCGCGGCTCCAATGCCTTCGTGCGCTACATCATGGACAATACCAAGATCCCGGTCATGGGTCATGCCGACGGCATCTGCCACATCTATGTCGACAGGGACGCCGATCCCGAGAAGGCCATTCCGATCATTGTCGATGCAAAAACGCAGTACACCGCTGCCTGCAACGCCGTTGAAACGCTCCTCGTAAACCGGGAGATCGCCGCTTCGTTTTTGCCGAAGCTGGCGGAAGCCCTGCGGAAGGAAGGCGTGCAGATCCGCGGCACCGCGGAGGTCACCTCGATCATCGAGGCGGAAACGATCGAGGAGAGCGATTTCTGGGAATACCTCGATCTCATCGTCTCCGTAAAGCTCGTGGATACGGTCGATGAGGCGATCCGCCACATCAACCGGTTCGGCTCTCACCACACCGACTGCATCATAACAGAAAACGGCGAAACCGCCGAGCGATTTATGCAGCTCGTCGATTCCGCCGGTGTATATCAGAATTGTTCGACCCGTTTCGCCGATGGGTTCCGCTACGGCTTCGGTGCCGAGGTAGGCATCAGCACAAGCAAGATCCACGCACGGGGTCCGGTCGGCCTGGAGGGCCTGGTCACCTACAAATACAAGCTCTACGGGCACGGTCAGATCGTCGGCGATTATGCCGCCGGCCGGTCACAGTTCCACTTCCGTGACCTGCTCTGATCCCTCTTTTTCCTGTGCCCGCATCAATTCGCGGGATACTTCGAAGAATTTACCCAGATAGATCTTATTGGCGATCGTGATCACCGAACAGCGGAGCAGAATCTGCTCCGGCAGGTAGTCACGGTCGTCATTTTCTTCTCCGAGTCCCGAAAGATTCCCCAGTGCTGTCATCAGTTCGTTGAAAAAACGCTTATACGCGTCTTCGATCGAGTGCGTCACGTTCTGACATTCCTTCAGGAAGCGGATCTCACCCATGCTGAGAACATTCTTCGAAAACGCGATGAAGATCAGATACGCGATCTGGTCACGGCTGTACTGCCGGCGGTTCGGCGCGTCGATCAGTTTTTGCTTCACGTAATTGCTGACCATCGAATCGGTCAATCCCGGAAGTCCCAGAGGTTCGAGAAAATCGTTGATATATTTTACGACCTGTTTGAGATACAGACCCACATTCGGGATCTCCTCGTACATCGGAAGGCGGTAGCTCTTCAAAACCTCCTTCGTCCTCTTCTCCAGATGTCTCATCGTCATTCTTACACTACTCATTTTCCTGCTCCCCCATCCCCGATACCGGGAATTCATGCACCTGCTACCTCGAGTATATTTTTTCCTCCGACCTCTGTCAAATAGAATAATCCTTTTTTGTTACTCTATGAAAAGTTTATTAAATCCTTTACATCGGTTATTGAATAACTTGACGGATATTCCGGCTGATTCTATAATTATTTTATCATTTAGGTAGAATATGAAGAGGAGGCCGAACCCATGGCTGAAAATAAGATCATCGTCGTTGCCGATTCCTGCTGCGATGTACCGCAGAACCTCGCCGAACGATATAATATCCGGATCCTCCCGGTCCATGTGATCTATCCGGAGAAAGACTACCTCGATAATGAAGTCGATCCATTAATGATCTACGAGCGCTTCCCGGATGAGATCCCGAAGACATCCGTGCCTTCGCCGCAGGAGACCGAGGACTTCTTCACCGCGATCCGGGATGAGGGTTACACCCATGTCATCGCCGTCTGCCTCTCCGACCACCTAAGCGGTACCTTCAATATGGTCTCGATGATCACCGCAGAACTGGAAGGATTGACCACTTTCGTCTACAATACGAAGGATATTTCGATCGGTGCCGGCATCTACGCGATCTGGGCAGCCAGGCAGGTGATGGATGGCATTTCCTTTGAACAGATCACAAAGGGACTGGAAGACAAGCGTGAGGATTCTCACCTGATGTTCTATATGGATACACTGTCTTACCTGCGTAAGGGCGGCCGCATCGGCGGCGTCGCGGCGATGGCAGCCACCGTTCTCCACCTGAAACCGATCATCGCCTGTGACCCGGAAGGCATCTACTACACCGTTGCCAAGATCCGCGGCGCCAAAAAAGGCAGGGAACACCTTCTCAACCTCGTTGCGGAAGCCGCAGCCGGAAAGCGCTGCTGGGTCGCCGTCATGAACGGCGATGCCCGGGAGGAATCCGCGCGAATGCTGGAAATGGTCAGAGAACGTATGCCGCAGGCAGAGATCATTATCACCGAACACCAGATCAATTCCTCCCTCGCCGTCCACACCGGCCCCGGTCTCATCGGCCTCTGTGCTTTCGTCGAACCGTAACAATGCTCCCTTATTGTCAGCTCCGCTTCGCCTCTCCTTTGGCGTGCAGAGCTGATTTTTTTATTAATGATTTTTATTTATGATTGTATATTTAAAAAACTTTTCTTATTAAAAATATTATTGCGTTCCATTTTTCCGGTGGTACAATACGTGACTGTTGCTATGTTATTTTCTTAACATCTATTTGAACAATAGCTGCTAAGTTGTAGTGGAGGTAAAAAGTGATGTCTGTTCCAGCATGGCTTTGCATTCCCTTCGCCGGAATGCTCTTATCTGTAGCGCTCTTCCCGATCCTTCTCGAAGAGTGGTGGGAAGCGAAGAAGCCGTACGTTGTGGCTGCCTGGTCGATCCTTACCATCGTTCTCTTCGCCCTGGTCTTCGGCGCAAGCGCTTCTCTCGAAACAGTTCTTGAATGTCTGATCAACGATTATCTGACATTCATCATCCTGCTCTTCGGCCTTTTTTGTGTATCCGGTAACATTTCCTTCGAGGGTGATCTCGCCGGTTCGCCGCGTGTCAATATCGCTCTTCTCGCGATCGGCACACTTCTTTCGAGCGTCATCGGCACGACCGGTTCCTCGATGCTGATGGTCCGTCCGGTTCTGAAAATGAATTCCTGGCGTCGCAAAAAAGCACACTTAATGGTTTTTTTCATCTTCATGGTATCGAACCTCGGCGGTATCCTCACCCCGATCGGTGATCCGCCCCTTCTGATGGGTTTCATGCGCGGCGTACCGTTCTTCTGGTCCCTGAAGACCTTCCCGATCCTGCTCTTCAACATGGTCGTTCTTCTGGTCATCTTCTATTTCCTCGACCGGAAAAACTACCGCGAGGACATCGCCGCCGGCCGTATGCCGGATATCAGCAAACCGGGTACCGAGCTGAAGCTCGCCGGTGTGCATAACATCCTCTTCCTGATCATGATCGTCGGAGGCGTTATTCTGAGCGGTGTCCTCCCGACCCTGCCGGCATTTCAGAACGCCGATGGCTCGGTGCGCGGCATCCACATTTTCGGAGATGTGACCTTCGGCTTCCCGTCCCTCATTGAGTGCGCGATCATCCTTCTCGCGGCCTGGCTCTCCTTCAAGACCACAAAGAAAGAGATCCGTCGTAAGAACCACTTTACCTGGGGCGCGATCCAGGAGGTTGCTATCCTGTTCGTCGGCATCTTCATCACCATGCAGCCGGCGCTTCTCCTTCTGAAGACGCTCGGCCCGACACTCGGCCTGACGACCTCACCACAGCTCTTCTGGGCGACCGGCGCTCTGTCCAGCTTCCTGGACAACACGCCGACCTATCTGGTCTTCCTTACAACAGCGGGAACGCTCGGGGCGACCTCCGGCATTTTGACGTCGGTCGGCACGATCCCCGCGGGGCTGCTGACGGCGATCTCCTGCGGCGCCGTTTTTATGGGTGCCAATACCTATATCGGCAACGCGCCGAACTTCATGGTCAAGTCCATCTCCGACGAGAACGGCGTCCGCATGCCTTCCTTCTTCGGCTACATGAAATGGTCCGTCTGTATCCTGATACCGGTTCTGATTCTGGATACACTGATTTTCTTCCGGTAAGGGGGTGCTGACAATGAGTGAGAAAAACAATTTGAATGAAAATTTAAGTTCTGAAGAAAATAACGCAGTCACCACGGAAGGTGTACATAGCGACACTCAGGAAAATGCAGCAGCGGAAAACGGAGGACAGCCCTCCAATGCCAGTACGCTTTCCAACGAAGAGCAGCGTCTGGAGCTCGCCGGCCGCATCTACGACCTGGATAAGAGAACATATGAAGCTGTCGGTTCCGATCTGGGCCGCGTCTTCAATGATGACCGCAACAGCTGCGTGACCCGTATCGCCCACTATCTGAAATACTCGGATCTCGAGCACATCGTACAAAGTGAGATGGCCTTGATCGGCAATATGGGACGCACGATCGAAGATAAGACCCTTCGCAAGGAGATCATGCGCGATTATGACCAGCTTCTGCAGGATATGAAAGCGATCGGCCGCTCCTTCGCAAGCTACGCGATCCTTTCGGAGCATCGCGACGGATTGAGCCGTCTCCGCAAAAATGTCCGCAGGAAAGAGGGCAACCATCTGATCATCTGCATCAGCCGTACCTACGGCTGCGGTGCTTCACAGATCGCCATGGATCTGGCGGAATCTCTCCGCCTGAATTATTACAATGCCGAGATCTTCAAGACTGTTCTGGCACGTCTGGAAGCCGACCAGGATGGTCTGCAGGATGAGAAGTTCTATATGCCTCACGACGGCGGAGCCAAGGCTGCCGGCCCGGCCGTTCCGTTCGAAGGTGAGAAACGGTCTCTGAAGGATATGATCCGGAAAAGTTACCGCTACCACGGGCTTTCCGTTCGTGACGCCGTTTTCTTCAACCAGAGCAATCTGATCCTGGAACTGGCGAAGAAGGAGAGCTTCGTCATTGTCGGACGCTGCGCGGACGCGATCCTTGAGAACAACGATATTCCGCATATCAGCATCTATATTACCGCCCCCTTCGAGCAGCGTGTACACCGCATCATGAGTATCAATCACCTGTCGGAAAAAGCCGCTGCAAAGCAGATCCGCGAGGTCGACAAGGGGCACGAGAAATATTACAAATACTACACCGGCCGCCGCTGGGCACGAGCGAGCAATTATGATCTCTGCTTCAATTCCTCGACCTACGGTGTGGACGGCTCTGTAAACTTCATCCTGAATGTACTGAAATCGAACGGTGTCATCGTCGATACCGACATCGTCAGCCATCCGGTACCGGACATCGAACCGTCCGCCGAACAGCTGGCGGCGACCGAAGCCAACGAGAAGATGATTCAGGGAGAATAAAAAAATACCGATGGTTTCCATTTACGGATCCCATCGGTATTTTTCTATATCCTTACATACTGAAGTTTAGCGCTGCTGCGCCATTAGCGACATTACAGTGTTTCGATCTCGTACAGATAATCGTACGCGTCCCTGCAGGATTTCTCTGCCGCTTCCAGAGTCTTGAAGCCGTGGTACTTATATGTCCTGCTGCCATAGCGGAAGGACACCTGATCACTGGTATCGAAGCCGAGGAAAGTGGATCTTCCCGGAAGCTCGTAGGACAGGGCGCCCGCATCATAGACGTTGCTGCCGTCCGCCATTACATTACGGTACAGAACCGGGTAATAATAGGTTTTGACTCGCTCTTCATCGACAGCATCGCTGTCCTCGGAATCGTCGTACGCATCATTGGCTGTTCCGTATTCTGCATTACCGCCCGTCTCGTTATCCGTGTCGTTATCTGTCCCGAACAGGGATTGATAACCCGATCCCCAGCCAAACCAGTCCGTACCGTTTCCGGCAGAAGCATTTTCCGGAAGCTGCACTCTGACCTCATAGACGAGGTATAGCAGGTTCTCCACATCGCTGCCCATGTCGAACAAGTCATCCGTGCCTGTGAATCCTTCGGTTTCTCCCGAGGCATCGGATGCGGAACCATCGGTCAGCAGGTAGCCGCCCGCATAGCTGAAGTCCATAAGTTCCGTTCCGTCTGTCCAGGTCGACGATTCCTCTGTTTCAAAAACGCCGCGGCTCTTCTCGTTCAGCGTTTCCACAACGCCGTCCGCGAGATCCTCCGCCCTCGTCACATAGGTGGTGAGTCCTTCGACGGTCATCGTCCGCTCCGTCTCGCTGACGATCTTTCCGTATGCCGCAACATAATCTGTTGTGATATCAAGGCCGTTATTATCACTGACACGCACCGTGACGGTATCCCCGTTGGAGAGGCCTTCCGAAGGCTCTACGGTGTACGTCAGGTTCGCATACACATCTTCCGCGGATGCCGTCTCAAGCGCTGCCGTTCCCTGCCCGTTAAAACCGCTGAACGACACGCTCACATTCGTAAACAGGTCGATCGGCTCCGGATCAGGAAGGGCCGCCACTTCTGTGGAAATATTGCTGTAGATGAGCTTGCAGCGGAACTGGTCGGCCGCAGCCGTGTCATCACAGTTCCACACATAGGTCACGGTATCCCCGTTCGACAGTGCACTATTGCGGTCGAGGGATCCGGAAATATACTTGGCGGCCAGCTCTGCCGCTGCCGTCTGCGCGTTGCCGGCACTGTCCGTCGTGACACCGCCGTTTTTTCGAGTGATCACGCTGCCGTAATCCTCCACAAACTGATCAATGTCAAAAACGGCTTCCGCGGTTCCGACCGTGTTATATCCGTTCACACTGACCGTCACATAATCGTTGAGCTCGACCTTCAGCTTCTTCGTCTTCTGGTAGACGAGAAAGGCGGCGATCATAGCCATGACGACGATCGCCCAGACAATAACGATCCGCAGATCCTTTTTGCGCTCGAAGTCCTCTTCCTCGGGCGTCTCCGGCTCATCCGGTTCGCGCGGGATCCCAAGCCGCGGCTGTTCGTCCGCATAATTCGCTCCCGAATTTCCATACGGTGCGCCGGCATAGTTTGTGCTCTGCTCTACCATATCCGGCGAGCCGCTCCCGGCATATCCTGCTCTTTCATCAAAAGGCATAGCGCATCACCTCCGATCATTCTTATCGATTGTCGATCTTCTCCGGATTGAGGTCGTGCCCGGCGAGTCTGTCCCACGCGACCTGCTCCCATCTGGTGCCCGGCTTGCCGTAATTGCAGTACGGGTCGATGGAAATTCCGCCGCGCGGCAGGAACCGTCCGAGTACCTCGATGTATTTCGGCTCCAGCAGCTTGATCAGATCCTTCATGATGACATTGACACAATCCTCATGGAAGTCACCGTGATTCCGGAAGGAAAAAAGGTACAGCTTCAGCGATTTGCTCTCGACCAGCAGCTTGTCCGGCACATAGGAGATCGTAATCTCGGCGAAGTCCGGCTGGCCCGTGATCGGGCAGAGGCTGGTAAACTCCGGACAGTTGAATTTTACAAAATAATCGTTGTCCGGGTGACGGTTGCTGAAACACTCCAGCAGCGACGGATCGTATCCGGTCTCGTAGTTCGTTACGTGCTGTCCCAGCTTTGTCAGGTGTTCGTTTTCTCTGCTTCCCGCATTATCCATTCTCAGTTCTCCTTCTCACGCTTATCTTTCTATCTGAATTATTCTGTATCCTTCAGGCCAATTCCGCATTCTTTGGTATACGTCAGTCTGCGTCCGCATTCTCTGTATTCTTCTGCGTTCTTACTTCAGTGCCGGATCCTCGATGCCGTTTGCCGCAAACGCCGCCGCGCGGTCAATGCAGGTGCCGCACTTGCCGCAGGGCTTCTC
>JAXJTA010000150.1:0-2005 GCA_036309825.1 Eubacterium sp.
GATCATCACTCTCTATCTGGTGACCCGGAACCTTACCTTTCCGCTCGAACGTCTCAGCCGCATCATGCGCCATCAGCGGAAAAACGGTTTTTCCTTCGTCAGTCCTTACAAAAAGCGCAGGGACGAGATCGGTACCCTGTACAATGAATACGCGAAGATGCTTGCAGAGCTGGATGAATCGATCAAGACCAATTACCGCAACAAGCTTATCGCCCTCGATTCCCAGATGAAAGCACTGGAGGCACGAATCAATTCGCACTTCCTCTTCAATACGCTGGAAGCGATCAACAGCATGGCAGAGCTTGATGACAACGATGACATCGCAACGATGAGTCTGGCGCTCGGCGACATGTTCCGCTATTCCATCAAAACAAAGAGCGAGATCGTTACGCTTGCCGAAGAACTGAAGCACGTCGCCGACTACGTGTCGATCCAGTCGATCCGTTTCAGCGGACGCTTCCATCTCGTCGAAGATATCCCCGAAGATCTGAAGAGCACGCCGGTTCTGAAACTGATCCTGCAGCCTCTCGTCGAGAACTCTCCCTATCACGGCTTGAACTACTGTACGACTGGGGATACGATCGTGATCACCGCACGGCGCGCGGATAATCTTCTGCATCTCTCCGTCTCCGATAACGGTGTCGGCATGGATGCTTCTACGCTGGAGCGAATCCGTTTTTCCCTCGCGGAAGAAGCCAAATTTACCGAGATCGGCCACCGCAGCGGACAGAGCATCGGTCTGAAAAACATTCACACCAGCATCCAGCTGTACTACGGCCGGCAATACGGCCTGACTCTCGAAAGCGAGCCTTCCATGGGCACTTCCATCACCATCACCATTCCGATACAGGAAGTGTCCGCTGCCCCTTCGACCAAAGTTGAAACCGAGGAGGAAAAGTAATGTATCGTTATATTATCGTTGACGATGAAGCATTGATCCGCAAAGGCACATTGAAAAAGATCTCGCCGCTTTCCGATCTTGTCACCTGTATCGGTGAAGCGGAAAACGGCAGTGATGCTCTCGAACAGATCGAAGAAAAGAAGCCGGATTTTGTCATCATGGACATGCAGATGCCTGTCATGAACGGTATGGAGCTGCTCCCGATCCTGGCGGAAAAATATCCCCGGATGCCTCTGATCGTTATCAGCGGTTATAAAAACTTCGATTACATCAAGCAGGCGATCTCCGCCAATGCTGTGGAATATCTCCTGAAACCGTTCAGTGCCCAGATGATCCAGGACTGCATTCACCAGGTACTGAACCGCCTTGAAGAACGTACCGAACGTGATCGTCAGCTGAAGCTGACCGAAGAAGAGGCGGAGCAGGTCCGCTACGAATATGACCTCACTCTCCTTCACAACCTGATATTCGGTTACCGTACCGCGGGGACAACGCTGACCTCCCGGAAACTGAATTACATCAATACGACACATGATGTGCTGCTGATAAATCTGTGTTATCCCGAACCACTGGACGATTCCGTTCTGTTTCAGTGGCTTGCGGAAAACGGATTCGGTGACCTCGGGCTCTACCTCTCGGGCAGAGATACCGCGCAGAGTCAGGGCTTCCTGATCCTCTTCCTGTCCCAGCAGGCGGAGAAATATCAGGAGCGCCTGGTAAAACAGGTTCTCGATGCTCTTGAGCTTTTTCTCGACAGCTTTGCTGCGGAGACGATCATCGGCGTCAGCCTGATCCACCACTCACTCTCCGACCTGAGTCAGGCTTATGTCGAAGCTTCGCACGCCCCTGACGCACACATTCTGACCGATCACCGGACACATCTCTTCCGTTTCACCAAAGAGAGCACACCGCAAAGGCTCGACTGGCCCCGGACAGATGAATTCCTCTTCCGTCTGGAAGCGGGCATGCGCGGGGAGATCGGTCCGCTCTGTGATGATCTGTTCGCCTATTATCTCTCCGTCCCTTCGGCTACACTCGGCGACGCAAAGTATCACTGTGCCTCCTTAAGCGGCTACTGCCGGCAGCTGTTGAACACATATATGA
>JAXJTA010000151.1:0-3539 GCA_036309825.1 Eubacterium sp.
ATCTGGAGGTGACCGAAGAGGTCCGCATCGAAGATGTCTATGTGCGTACGCATATCCCGGAGGGAGAACTTTCCGACCGGTGTGACGGTAAGGTACGGGCGGAGATCCTGCTCGACGGAATCGACGGTGCCAATGATTCCATGGAATCTAAGTCGGCATTTGCAGATCTCAGGATCCACCAGAGTGTGACCGATCCCGCAAGCGGTGAGACGATCGCCGAAGAGACGGTGAGGCTCACCGATGGAAGGGTCCAGCCGATCCGGCGGACATTCCCCGATGGCACGCGCACCTATTACAGCATTCCGCTGGATGTAAACAGCTTGAAGATCTGGGATGCGTCGCATCCGAATTTATATGTTCACAGGACTGAACTGATCCGCGCGGAAGGCGGCGAAGAGCAAGTGATCGGCGTATCAAAGAAGCGGATCGGCTTCCGCAGAGCGGAATTCCGGACCGACGGCTTCTATCTGAACGGCAGGAAATTCAAGCTTCGCGGAATGAACCGCCATCAGAGCTGGCCGTATGTCGGTTACGCGATGCCGGATTCCCAGCAGCGTCTGGACGCGGATATTTTGAAAAACGAACTCGGCTGCAATTACGTCCGCACCTCCCATTATCCACAGGCACAGAGCTTCATCGACCGGTGCGACGAACTCGGCATTCTCGTTTTTACCGAGATCCCGGGATGGCAGCATATGGGAGACGAAGACTGGGAGAATGTTGCGGTGAATAACGTTGCCGAGATGGTCGTGCAGTACCGGAACCATCCGTCGATCATTCTCTGGGGTGTCCGCATTAATGAGTCGAGCGATAATGACAGACTCTATACGCGGACAAATAAAGTTGCCCATGATCTCGACCCGGACCGCCCGACAAGCGGCGTCCGCTGTATCAAGAAGAGCAGCCTGCTCGAGGATGTCTACGCATACAATGACTTTGTTCATGACGGCATCGAACCGGGCTGCTGCCCGAAGGCAAAGGTGACCCAGGATGTGTCCAAGCCATATATCGTCAGCGAATACGGCGGTCACATGTTCCCGACAAAGTCCTATGACTCGGAGGATCACCGCCTCGATCATGCGCTGCGTCACGCGACGGTCCTCGACGCGATCGCAAAGGAAGAGGATATCTCGGGAAGCACAGCCTGGTGTATGTTTGACTACAATACGCACCGTGATTTCGGCAGCGGTGACCGCATCTGTTACCACGGTGTTCTGGATATGTATCGGAATCCGAAGCTGGCAGCGGCGCTTTACGCGAGCCAGAGTGACGAGAAGATCATCTGCGAGATCAGTTCTTCGATGGATATCGGAGAACATCCGTCCGGCAACCCGGGAAAGATCTGGATCTTCACCAACGCGGACAGCGTGCGTATGTACAAGAACGGCGAACTCCTTCACGAGTATCTGCCGTCAGAATCACCTTACAGGCATCTGAATCATCCGCCGATGCAGATCAATGATTTTGTGGGAAATCAGATGGCGGATGAGAACTTCGCAAAGGATCAGGAGAAAGCTGTACGGGACATCCTCAATTACGCGGCTGTCAACGGCTTTAACCGCCTGCCGCCGAAGATCCTCGCGAAATCGGCAATGCTTATGGCGCGTTACGGAATGAAATATGAGGACGCGTACGCGCTCTATGGCAAGTACGTCGGAAACTGGGGCAATTCCTCGACCGTATATCGCTTTGAAGCAGTGAAAAACGGCGAGGTCGTCAAGGTCGTCACAAAGGTTCCGGCTGAAACGATCCATATGGAATGCATAGTGGATCACACCGATCTACTCGAAGGAAAGAGTTACGATGTAGCTGCCATCCGCGTGATGATGCGTGATCAGAACGAGGGAAGTCTCCCGTTCTATCAGGGAGCGGTAACAATGAGGACCGAAGGCCCGATCGATCTGATCGGTCCGAAGGTAATGACCCTTCGCGGCGGAGCCGGCGGTACCTATGTAAAGACGACGGGAGCGGAAGGAAACGCGGCGGTCATTCTTACCGATGAGAGAGGCCGGGAAGAACGGATCACCTTTACGGTGAAGAAAGAGCAGTTGTAATGAGTACCATCCGGGGGGATGGAACTTGTACATACGGGGGATGAAAGGTCCGTTCCGGAGAAAACGGCAGGGAGGAAGCAAAGCTATGACAGACAGATCGAAGAGGATCTTCGGCAACATGATCGGTGCCGCGGATTACAGGAAAGCATTACAGTCAAAAGAAAAGTTTATTAAGAAATACGGAGATGATTCGGGAAGATCCTACCCGGTAACGGTCCGCAGGAACGCGTACATCGGAGATTCACTCGGTGTCAGTGATATCCTCCTCGAGGAGAGCGCGGACAGTGAGGGCTTCGATACGGAAAAAGGCATTATCGTCGGGAATATCCGGATGGGATTCGGTCATTACCGCATCTCCATGGCGATGGCAAGCGCCGCGCAGGCGCTTGGCTACAAGCCTTACTGGATGGATCTCAATTCCTACAGCGAAACGACCTGCACCAAGGTCATTTCGGGGCAGAACGAGCTCTATTCGAAGGGCTCCCGCATTTCCCAGAAGAGCAAAGCATTCAACAAAATCGTATGGGAACCGCTCAATTACGAGGGCTTCCGGAAACTCAGCTACAATGCTTCCGATCAGAAAAACGCAGAGCTCATGGCGCCCGTTTTTCGCAATATTCCCAAAGAGATCCCGGTGATCGGAACACATGTATGGCCGGCGCAGGCAGCCCTGCACGCAGGGATGAAATACGTGGTCAACGCGATCCCGGACAACTGGCCGATGGCGCTGCACCTGGCAGAGGGCAGCATCCACACGATCCAGACACATCAGGCATATCAGGGCTACCGCATCCTGAACGGTATGAGAGGCGATGAGGTTCTGAGCCCGATGCCGGCGGAGAGTCTGGTTTATACAGGCCACTATATCGACCATGAGCTGGTGGCCAATATTGAAGAGGACTGTGAGAGAAGGATCGCGAGAAAACGCGATAAGAAGCCGATGCGCTTCCTTCTTACGATCGGCGGTGCCGGCGCGCAGAAGGAGATCTTCGCGGCGATCATCAAACAGCTGCTTCCGATGATCCGGGAGGAGAAGGCAGCACTGTACGTGAACGTCGGGGATTACCGGAACGTCTGGGACGAGCTGAGTAAAGAGATCCCGGAGCTTTCCGGACTCGCAGCGGAGCACTTCAACAACTGGAGCGATACCGTGAGCTTCGCCGAAGGCGCGCTGACCGGTGATGTGACGGGGATCCATGCTTTCTGGCACGAGAATATTTTCGAGGCTGTCTATTGTACGAATCTCCTGATGAGAAGCTGCGATGTTCTGGTGACCAAACCGAGCGAACTGGCCTTTTATCCGGTTCCGAAACTCTTTATCAAGAGAATCGGCGGCCATGAAAAGTGGGGAGCGATCCACTCCGCGGAGATCGGAGACGGCACACTCGAATGCAGGGATATCCCGCACACGCTGCAGATGATCGATCTGTTCCTCAATGACGATACCTTCCTGGTCGATATGTGCGAGACCATCCGCGTCAACAA
>JAXJTA010000152.1:0-1298 GCA_036309825.1 Eubacterium sp.
ATGAGATCAGGGATGAGAAATTCTATGAGCCGACAGAGAACGGTTACGAACAGACAATAAAAAATCACCTTGCGCGGCTTCGCGGAAGGTGACGGGTACTGGAACGCCCCGGCAGGAATGCCGGGGCGTTCGTGATTTCCGGATCATTTTTAAGACATTTCATTCAGAGCAGTTTTTTCAGGATATACATATATATTTCCTGAGAGCGCTCAGGCCAGTTCGCGCAGACCTTTTCCGCTTCCTCCTCGGTCGGAACGCTGAAGGAGAGATCGATCAGAGATTCGGAACCCTCCTGGACATAACAGTGGACGGAGAAATCGGAATTTTCTGTGCGGTAGTAGTCTGCCCGTGTGCAGGATTCGTTCCGCATTTCGAAAGCGTTCTCCCGCATATATTCATCAATATCGGCCTTGATCGCATCCGAGATCATATAGCTGAAATATTCCAGGGTGTTCTCCCCGTCGATCGTCGCATGATACTGGGATGTGTTGCGGATCCGCTCTCCCGAGATCAGCTTCGCGTCGAGAAGGTCGTTGATGGCCTCCTGGACATGGAAATAATCCGTATATTCCTTGCCGACGATGAATTCCGTGATCTGAGCGTTCGTCAGCGGGAAGGTGACCTTTCTCAGCATGTACAGGATGACAAGCTTGTATAGAGTGGATGCTTCGGCCATAAGGATCTCCTTTCGTTCAAGCGTCTGAAAGTTCACAAAGCCTTGCATGAAAATACGGACATTATGAGCTTTTGACTTTGGTATCATACCATTTGAAAGAATCCGCTTCAACTTTTTTAAGTGCGATTGCCCAAAAAGTTCAGCCAAAAAGTTTGACAGACCGCATAAATAGGTCTTTCATTTAACGTGGTAAAGTGATAATATGTTAGCTGACTAACGCGATAAGCGGACAGGAGGAGATTTATATGAAAAAGAAACTTGCGGTGATGTTGGCCATGCTGCTTATACCGGCAACGATTCTGGGATGCGGTAATTCTTCAAAGTCTGAGGAGAAGAGCGGGGCAAAGTATGTATTCCTTGACGAGACTCTCGGCGTGGAATCCTACGCGATCGGCTTCCGTGTCGGTGAAGAGGAGCTCGCGGAGCAGGTCAGCGGCGCAGTGCAGGCGCTTGTTCTCGACGGAACATATGAGAAGATCGGTGAAAAATATCCGGACATCAAAGATTATCTCTGCCTGAAAGCAGACGGAATCGATGAATCCTCTCTTCCGGCGAAGGGTTCCGGAGACAGCAGCTATACTTTCAAGCATGGATTCGATCTTGACTATCCGCCGTATTCCTA
>JAXJTA010000153.1:0-6051 GCA_036309825.1 Eubacterium sp.
GAGGTCTTTGTCATCTGTTTCCTGAGTAGCACAGATCCATGTGCCGCCCCAGTTGAAGCTCTGCGGTCCTACAACTGCGCCCCAGCCGCCCTGGTTAGCAATGGAACCTTCCTGATCTGCTGCCATGGAGAAGTTGATCAGCCAAGCCGGTCCGAAGTAGCAGAATACTTTGCCGTCCGGATAGAAGCCCTTGCTCCAGTCATCGCTCCACAGATCTGCGGTGCCGATCTCGCCTGCGTCTACCATCTTCTTGGAGTCATCGACCCATTTCTTGATGTTGTCATCGATATTGATCTTGCCGTCAACTACCCACGGAGAGGTTACGTTGTTGGAGTATACACGGAAGGTATCAGCTGCGCCTGCTGTCATCTTGTAGCCTGCAGCTGCAACTTTCTCTGCGGTTGCTGTGTAGGTATCCCAGTCAGCAACGGCTTTCTGTACTTCGTCCGGATCATCGGTTCCGAGAGCAGCTTTAGCAGCCTCACGGTTGTAGATCAGAACACCGGGGCAGCCCTGCCAGGTAAGACCCTTCAGAACGCCGTCAGCATCTGTAACAACGTCATGAGTGTATTTGTACTGATCTGCGATCTCGTCATCGGTAATTCCCAGATCTTTGATCGGCATTGTGTAATCGGAGTTTACATACTTCAGTGCGTAGTCAGCCTCAACGAGGAACATATCGGTCTTCTCGGAATCCGGCTTGTCAGCGTTCTCCAGAAGAACCTTGTCGAGGTTGTTCTGATAACCGTTGTTGTCGTTCGGTGTGATGACCCATTCTACGGTAACATCGCCGATCTTGCCGTGTGTTGCGTCGACTTCTTCGTATCCCGGATAATGATCGGTGATTCTGCTCTTGAACTCTTCGTTCCAGCACTGGATACGAAGCACATCATCAGATGCTGCTGCGGAAGTGGAAGCAGCGGATGTAGATGCTGCTGCAGATGTTGCTGCCGGCTCAGCTGCGCTGCCGCAAGCTGCGAGCGGTACGATCATAGCACCGATCGATACCAGACTGAGAAGTCTCATTGCGTTTTTCTTCATAATTAATTTCCTCCCTTATGAAATTTGAGTTCTTTGTTATGCTTAACAGGATCACTTCCGATCCTGTGAGCTTCGATTGTTTTCCGGCCTGCTGACCGGCTTTACAGATTTCTGACGGTCTGTCCTTCGATCAGGTGACCGCTGACATTGATCTGCTCGGGTACGCAGGTGGCCTTTTCCTCGATCTCCTCGATCAGCTTTCCTGCCGATACGCGGCCGATCCGGTCTGCGTCCTGATAATAGGTGGTAAGCTTCGGCCTCAGTGACTGGGAAAGCAGGATGCCGTCATATCCGGTGACGCTTACGTCATTGGGGATCGACAGGCCCATTCTTTCCAGCTGGGCGATACCGCCGAGATAAGAGAAATCATCGGGGTACATGATCACGGTCGGCGGTTCCGGTAAATTCATCAACCGCGCCGTTGCTGCCGCGCTGTCCGAAGGTTTGTGGTAAGCTCCCTCTGTAACATATTCCGGAGGAAGATTTACTCCGTACTGCTTCAGCGCCCGGTAAAAACCGTTCAGCCGCTTTTTCGTGACCAGGGTGTCTTCGCCGTGGATCAGGCCGATCCGTCGATGTCCTTTATCCAGCAGGTACTTTGTTAATGCATAACCTCCGTCGATGTTGTCCGACAGAACGCTGCTGTGGGAATCGAAGGTGTAGTCGATGGTCACGGTCGGAATATCGCTGAATACCAGCTCCCGAACCTGCGGATCCGTAAAATCCACACTGGCGATCAGGATGCCGTCGCATTTGCGGTATCTCGCATGTCGCAGGTAAGATCCCTGGGTGCCGGTCATTGTCCGGCTGATGAAGGTGATATCATAACCTGCTTTTTCCAGCTCCTCCTTCGCGCTGTTCAGAATAGAAGAGAAATACTCATGTGTCAGGCCTCTGTGCGTTTCGTCGATGAAGAGGACGCCGATATTATGTGAGATATTTGTCTTCAGCTGGCGGGCTGCCGCATTGGGAAGGTAATGCATTTCCGCTGCGATCTTCCGGATATTCTCTGCCGTTACTTTGTTGATGTCGCCGTAGCCGTTCAGCGCCTTGCTGACTGTAGCGGGTGAGTAGCCGCATCTTTCTGAAATATCCTTTATGGTAATCATGCCAACTTCTTTCTGAAAATGAAAAGTGTTTCGAAACGAAAGCAACTCGATTTGAATTCGTTTTCGTAACTTTATACTAAGCCTATTAGTATATTTAGGCAATAGTGACATTTATACAGAAAAAAGAGCGAAAAAATATACACAAATAACAATCTTCATCTAAATTCCGCGCGAGCACTTGCTTTATTCCCTGTGTAAAGTATAATTCGGTTATGCGAAACCGATTTCGAACAAGGAAGATAACGCGGTGTGCAGCCGATAATTGTCTGACAAGTATCTGCGTCGAAACGGTGAGTTATAGGAAAAACAAGATCGCGGGTCAGGCGTTTTGCGGATACGCGATATTTGTGTTCTATTCGTATAGGAACGAATCGAAAACGTACATATTATTGCGGAACATAACGAAAACGGGCAGGTATTAGCAACAAATCGAAACAAACGGAGGTACAGAATGAAATACGGCCATTTTGATGATGCAGCAAGAGAATATGTGATCACCGATCCGAGAACGCCGCTTCCCTGGATCAACTATCTGGGCTCGAATGAGTTTTTCAGCCTGATCTCGAACACGGCGGGAGGTTATTCCTTCTATAAAGATGCGAAGCTTCTGCGCCTGACCAGATATCGCTACAACAACGTACCGTTCGATACGGGCGGCCGTTATTACTATATTAAGGATAACGGCACGGTCTGGAACCCGGGCTGGAGTCCCGTGCAGACCGAACTGGACGAGTACAGCTGCCGTCACGGCCTCGGCTATACAATTATTAAAGGAGAGAAAAACGGTCTCTCCGCCGAGCTGCAGGCTTTCGTTCCGGTAAAGGACAACTGCGAGGTAAACCGCCTCGTTCTGACGAACGATTCCGAGGCGGCGAAGGACATCGATCTGTTCAGTTTCGTGGAGTTCTGCCTGTGGAACGCGGCAGATGACTCCTCGAACTTCCAGAGAAACTTCTCCACCGGTGAGGTAGAGGTGATCGGAAGCACGATCTATCACAAGACAGAGTACAGAGAGCGCCGCAACCATTACGCGGTATTCTCGGTAAACCGTCCGGTCGAGGATTTTGACACGACAAGAGATGCCTTTATCGGCCTCTACAACGGCTTCCGCAATCCGCAGGCTGTCGAAGCCGGCAAGTGCAGCAACAGCATCGCGCACGGCTGGGCACCGGTCGGCGCGCATCACCTGAAGTTCCATATCGAACCGGGTGAATCCGTTTCCGCCATCTTTGTCCTCGGATACTGCGAGAATCCGAAGGATAAGAAGTTCGAGGCGCCGGGCATCATCAATAAGGAGCCGGCAAACCGCCTGCTTGCGGGATACCAGACCGATGAACAGGTCGACGCAGCCTTCGCGGAACTGAAGGAGTACTGGACAAAGCTTCTGTCCACTTATTCGGTAAAAACGGACGATGACCGCCTGAACCGCGTGGTCAATATCTGGAACCAGTATCAGTGCATGGTCACCTTTAATATGAGCCGCAGCGCCAGCTACTATGAGAGCGGCATGGGTCGAGGCATGGGCTTCCGTGATTCCTGCCAGGATCTGCTCGGCTTCGTGCATCTGATTCCGGACCGCGCGAGAGAGCGTATCATCGATATCGCCAATACACAGTTCGAGGACGGCAGCACCTACCATCAGTACCAGCCGCTGACCAAGCGCGGCAACATGGATGTAGGATCCGGCTTCAATGACGATCCGCTCTGGCTGATCGCGGGAACCTGCGCGTACATCCGCGAGACCGGCGACTACTCGATCCTCGACGAGCCGTGCGCTTTTGATTCCGATTTTGACAAGGCTGTTCCGCTGATGGAGCATCTGCGCCGCAGCTTCAACTATACGACAACGCATAAAGGCCCGCACGCACTGCCGCTGATCGGCCGCGCGGACTGGAATGACTGCCTGAACCTCAACTGCTTCTCGGAGACACCGGGAGAGAGCTTCCAGACGACAGGGCCGAGCGAAGGCCCCGTTGCGGAATCCGTTTTTATTGCCGGCATGTATGTAAAATACGGCCGCGAATACGCGGATCTCTGCCGCCACACAGGCCTAGCCGAAGAGGCGGAGCAGACGGATAAGCTGGTTGCCGAGATGACGGAGGCGATCGAGACCGCGGGCTGGGACGGCGAGTGGTTCATCCGTGCGTATGACGCTTATTCCAATCCGGTCGGAAGTCACGTCTGCGAGGAGGGTCAGATCTTCATCGAGCCGCAGGGCATGTGCATTATGGCCGGGGTCGGCACAGAAAACGGCATGGCGGAGACGGCTCTTGCGAGCGTAGAGAAGAGACTGGATTCCAAGTTCGGTATCATGCTCAATCAGCCGGCTTATACAACGTATCACGTAGAACTGGGCGAGATCAGCTCTTACCCGCCGGGATACAAGGAAAATGCCGGTATCTTCTGCCACAATAACCCGTGGATCGCCGTTGCGGAGACCGTCGTGGGGCATGGCAACAGAGCTTTTGAAGTGTTTAAGAAGACCTGTCCGGTATATCTCGAGGAGATCAGTGAGATCCACCGTACAGAGCCCTATGTATACTGCCAGATGGTAGCCGGTCAGGACGCGGCGACCTTCGGCGAAGGCAAAAACAGCTGGCTTACCGGTACCGCCGCATGGACGTTCACAACGATCAGCCAGTATATCCTGGGAATCCGTCCGACATTCGACGGACTGTCCGTCGATCCGTGTATTCCGGCCGAGGTATCCGGTTATACTATAGACAGAACGTACAGAGGTATTCGGTATCATATCACGATCGATAATACCGCTCATGTCCAGAAGGGCGTGAAGAGCATGATCGTGGACGGTGTTCCGGTTCAGGGCAATGTACTTCCGCTTGCTGCGGCAGGAAGCGAGATCGACGTGAAGGTAGTGCTGGGATAAAGAAAAATAATAAATACTAAGTGACTGAGAAGGCATTCGGACTCAGATCGAGATTACGGCGCGAGAGCGCTGTCGATCGGAGACCGGATGCCTTTATAAAATTATCATAAGATAAACGTTTTCGGTTGACTTCCATATACATCCCCGATACATTATATAGTGATAAAATATATACTGGTTAGATAGAAAAATATCTCAATCATAATTCTAGGGGGAAATATGAAGAAGAAGTTTTTATCTGCGATTCTCAGCGGTCTGCTGGCAGTCAGCCTTCTGGCGCAAACCGGAGCCGGCGTATACGCTGCGGAGAATACAAATGTAGAAGCATCGGAAACGACCGAAGGAGTTTCCGGAAATAATGACGGAAGCGGAGACGGATCTGACCAAAGCGGTCTGTCGGACGGCGGAAATGCGCAGAGCGCAGCGGACGCAGCCGGGGATCCGAACAGCCTGCCGGGTGCCGCAGACGGCAATGATCAGAACGGCCTGCCGGATAGCAGTGATCAAAACGGCTTGACGGATGGCAGTGAACAGAATGGTCTTCCGGGCGCCGCGGACGGCAGTGAACAGAACGGCCTGCCGGCAGCGAGTGACGCGCAGAATGCCGGAACGGATAGCAAGACGGGTCCTGCGAAGGCTCCGGCGAAAGCACCGGAAGCGGGCGCGGACGAAGAACCGTCCTACGTGTTCAATACCTATTGGAAGAACGCGCCGACGGCACAGCTGACCTATACGAATGAAGGATTTACAGCCGATGATCCCGCTACACAGAAGGATCTGCAGCTTCGTCCGACGACCAACAACCTGGTTACAACGACGATGCAGCTCTCCCTGTCTCTTCAGGGAAGTGAGGATGTCAAGTATCCCGCAGGATCGATCAAGATCGAAGTCCCGGCCGGCTACTACGAGGGCTGGGATGAGAGCGATCCGCTCAACACAGCGGTCAATGACTCCTTCCAGAGACTGGACCAGCTCTACTGGATGATTCCGAAGGCACCGGAGACCAATACACTC
>JAXJTA010000154.1:0-10225 GCA_036309825.1 Eubacterium sp.
CTCTTTAACTGCCTGGCCGGCGGCTTTTTGAAAAACGGTCAGTACCTCTTCATGGTCCTGGCGCTCTCATTACAGGTCGGACTTCTTGTGCTGGTAACCTTTAAACGAAAATGGATCATGTCTCTGATTCCGGGCGGCAGGGATGTCGAGGAAGATGAGATCGATCCGCGGAACGAACAGGCAAAGAATGCGGAGAAAACTGCATGAGTGATACAAGAATCGCGATGGTGCACGGCAGTGGCGGTAAAGCCACCGGCGAGCTCATCGCGAATATTTTTGCAAAAGAATTTCAAAATGAAACGTTGAATCAGATGGAAGACAGTGCCGTTGTAGACGGAAGCGCGAAGCTCGCCGTGACAACGGACAGCTTTGTGGTTACACCGCTGATCTTTCGCGGCGGCGATATCGGGCGGCTTGCGGTCTGCGGAACGGTCAACGATCTGGCCATGCGCGGCGCGGTGCCGAAATACCTGACCTGCGGCTTTATTCTGGAAGAGGGCCTTTCGATCGAAACGCTTCGATCGGTCGTGCATTCGATGGCGGAGACAGCCAGGGAGGCCGGCGTTGCCATCGTTGCGGGAGATACGAAGGTCATCGAAGGAAACGGCGGTCTGTATATCAATACAGCCGGCGTCGGCTTTGTCCCGGAAGGCGCGGAGATCTCCGCGGAGGGGGCGAAGGACGGCGATGTGATCCTCGTTTCGGGAACGATGGGAGACCATCATGCCTGCATCCTGAGCACCCGCATGAGCATCGAGACCGATGTGGCAAGTGACTGCGCGCCGCTGAACGGAATGGTGAAGGAACTGCTGGACGGCGGTGTCCGCGTCCACACGCTGCGCGATATTACAAGGGGAGGCCTCGGTACCGTGCTGAAGGAACTGGCGGAAGCCTCCGGCACCGTTTTTTCCCTGAAGGACGGCCTCGTGCCGGTCACCGACAGGGTGCGCGATTTCTGCGGCCTTCTCGGCCTTGACCCGCTTTACATGGGAAATGAAGGCAAGATGGCGGTCATCGTTCCGGCGGAAGACGCGGAGCGGGCACTGGAGATCATGCGGAAGAACCGATACGGCCGGGATGCGGCAAGGATCGGTTCGGTACGAAAAGCGAATGATGACACAGAAAAGGGACGCCTTATCATGGAGACAGCGATCGGAGGGAAGAGATACCTCGATGTGCTGCAGGGTGAGGGGCTGCCGCGGATCTGCTGATGAGAAAAGGCACTTTGAAAAAAGTGCCTTTTATGTTATAGTAACCTTTAGATTTTTATGCGCGGAATTGAGCGCAAAAAACACAGGTTGCGCAGGAGGAAGATACGCATGGCAGAGAATAATGAAGTGATGAAAGAGGAAAAAGAAGTCGTTTCCAGAAACTTTATCGAGAATATTATCGATAAGGACCTCGCGGAGGGCAAGTACGAGAAGATCGTGACCCGTTTCCCGCCGGAACCGAACGGCTATTTACATATCGGACACGCAAAGTCCATTCTTTTGAACTATGGACTGGCACAGGAGTATAACGGACAGTTCAATCTCCGGTTTGATGATACAAATCCGACCAAAGAGAAGAGTGAGTTCGTGGAATCCATCCAGCGTGACGTGGAGTGGCTCGGCGCAAAGTGGGATGACCGTCTCTTTTTTGCCTCCAACTACTTTGACCAGATGTATGAGTCCGCGCTGAAGCTGATCCGCGACGGGAAGGCATATGTCAGTGATCTGAATGCCGAGGAGATCCGTGAGTACCGCGGTACCCTGACGGAGCCAGGAAAAAACGATCCGAACAGAGATCGTTCCGTGGAAGAGAACCTGGCGCTTTTCGAGAAGATGAAAAACGGCGAGTTCGAGGACGGAAGCCGCGTACTTCGTGCGAAGATCGATATGGCATCGCCGAATATCAACATGCGTGACCCGATCATCTATCGTATCGCGCATCTGCACCATCAGAATACGGGAGATAAATGGTGCATCTATCCGATGTACGATTTTGCCCATCCGCTCGAGGATGCCTTCGAAGGCGTAACACATTCCATCTGCACACTCGAGTTCGAGGATCATCGCCCGCTGTACAACTGGGTCGTTGAAAATGTCGGCTTCGAGCATCCGCCGAAACAGATCGAGTTCGCGAAGCTGTATCTGAACAATGTTGTTACCGGAAAGAGATATATCAAGAAACTCGTAGAGACCGGTGTCGTAGACGGCTGGGACGATCCGAGACTTGTATCCATCGCCGCACTGAGAAGAAGAGGTTACACACCGGAATCGATCCGTAAATTTATCGAACTGAGCGGTGTATCCAAGGCAAACAGTGTGTCCGAGCTGGCCATGCTGGAGTACTGCATCCGTGATGACCTGAAACTGAAGGTGCCGCGTATGATGGCCGTTCTCGATCCGATCCGTCTGGTGATCGACAATTATCCGGAGGGTCAGACCGAAGAGATCGAGGTAGCCAATAACCTCGATGTAGAAGGAATGGGAAGCCGCAAGGTTCCGTTCTCCCGCGAGCTGTATATCGAGAGAGAGGACTTCATGGAGGAACCGCCGAGAAAATATTTCCGAATGTTCCCCGGCAATGAAGTTCGCCTGATGAATGCTTACTTTGTAAAGTGCACCGGCTTCGAGAAGGATGAGAACGGCAATATCACTGTCGTTCACGGCGAATATGATCCGGCATCCCGCGGCGGAAACAGCCCGGACGGCCGTAAGGTCAAGGGAACCATTCACTGGGTCAACGCACCGACCGCGAAGAAGGTCGAGGTTCGTCTGTATGAGAGCCTGATCGATGAGGAGAAGGGTGTTTATAACGAGGACGGATCGATGAATATCAATCCGGAATCCCTGAAGATCCTGAACAACTGTTATGTAGAGCCGGCTCTTGCCGACGCGAAAGCATATGACAGCTTCCAGTTTGTCCGCAACGGATTCTTCTGCACCGATGCCAAGCTGTCGACGCCGGGCAATCCGGTATTCGGCAGGATCGTATCGCTGAAGAGCTCCTTCAAGCTGCCGGCAAAGGGATGATAAATCATGATAAAAGCATGTATTTTTGATCTCGACGGTACTCTTACGAGTACCGTCGAATCGATTGCGCGCCCCTGCAACAGGACGCTCGAATATTTTGGCCTGCCGGCGCTTCCGGTGGAAAATTATAATTTTTACGCCGGCGACGGTATGGACAATTCCCTTCGAAGAGCATTGCGTGACGCAGGCGATCCGGAAGGGAAATTCTATGAAGAGGGACATATTCTGTGCCGGAAATGGTTTGCGGAAGATCCGCTGTATCATGTAAAGCCATATGATCATATGGTGGAGGCGCTGCACGAACTTAAGGCGAACGGGATCCGGATCGCCGTCCTCTCCAATAAGCCGCATGAAAGCGCGATCCACGTGGTGGAGACGATCTTCGGGAAGGGACTTTTCGACCATATTCAGGGACAGACCGATAGGATCCCGATCAAGCCGGATCCGAAAGGCGCTTTTCAGACGATGCGCGCTCTTGATGTGAAGGCAGGGGAATGTCTCTATTTCGGGGATACCGATACAGACATGCTGACGGGACACAATGCGGGGATCTACACGGTCGGTGTAGCCTGGGGCTTCCGGCCGAGGACGGAGCTGGAGGAATACCATGCCGACCGCATTATTGATTCGCCGTCCGAGATCCCGAACGTAGTGCGGGACCGGAACAAAGAATAATGAGACGAGACATGAGGTCAGCACAGTTGAGTGGAAGCGGAGGGACAAGATGAGCAGAATTAAGTTAATAGCCAGCGATCTGGACGGAACGCTCCTCCTGAACGGCGCGCAGAAGCTGCAGCCGAATACGAGCCTTCTGATCCACGAACTGACGAAGAGAGGCATTGTTTTTCTCGCGGCAAGCGGTCGCCAGTATGCCAGCCTTCGAAAATTGTTCTACCCGATCCGCACAGAGATCGCTTATATCTGCGAAAACGGCTGCCTGTCCTTCTTCGAGGAGGAGATGATCCACCGGGTGGAGATGGACCGCGCCATGGGGCAGGAGATCATCCGTACGATCATGGAAAGGGGCGATTCGGAAGCACTTGTTTCCGGCGTCAACACCTGTTACATCCAGCCGAAGGATCCGGCCTTTTACCATCTGATCAATGACGAGGTCGGCAACAATACGACGGTTGTCCCGGATATCCTCGCAACGGAGGAGCCCTACATGAAGATCTCTGTGTATGAGAAGGCGGGCGTGCGGGATGAAGCCTACTGGGCGGAACGCTTCGGTGATCGCGCGGAGGTCGTGACGAGCGGCCATGCGTGGCTGGATCTGATGCCGAAGGGCGTGAATAAGGCGCTCGCCCTTTCGAAGATCCTGGAGAAGCTGGAGATCGATCCGGAGGAATGCGTCGCTTTCGGAGATAATTACAATGACCGGGAGATGCTTGAGATGGTCGGTCGCCCCGTTGTCATGGAGACCGGAAAACCGGAGATCAAGGCACTGACAAAGGAGCACACGGATACCGTCGAGCACTATCTGGAGAAGCTGCTCGTGGAGACCGACTGACCGAATTGCATACCGGACAGCTGATCGATCTGCACATCGCCAGCGGAGAACTTCATCGATGGTTGCGGATCCCGCGATTACGGAGGAATGTGATATGGAGAACAGGGAAGATATCCTGTACATCATCATCCCGGCATATAATGAAGAAGAAAACATCCTGAGGATCATTGAGGGCTGGTATCCGGTGATCGAGGCTCACAGCGGCGGCGGTGCGTCGAGGCTCGTGATCATCGATGACGGAAGCACCGACAATACGATGGAGCTGTTGACGGAATGTGCCTGCGCAAGGCCGTATCTGACAGTCCTCACGAAGGAAAACCAGGGACACGGCGCATCGGTTCTGTACGGATATCGGTATGCGATCGAAAAAAACGCCGACTACGTTTTTCAAACAGACGCGGACGGCCAGACGCTTCCCTCGGAGTTCGAGGCATTCTGGCAGGAGCGGGCAAAGTATGATCTCGTCATCGGCTGGCGGAAGGATCGTCAGGACGGAAGGGCGCGAATCTTCGTTACCGATACGCTTCGCTATGTGATCCGGAAAAGCTTCGGCGTGGAAGTGGCGGACGCGAATACGCCGTACCGACTGATGGAATCCTCTGTACTGAAGGAGGTCCTGAAGCTTGTTCCGGAGAATTATTTTCTGTCCAATGTCATCCTGACCGTGATCTATACCAAGCAGAACCGCCGGATCCTGTATATTCCGATCACCTTCCGGCCGCGGCAGGGTGGGACCAACTCGATCAATATGAAGAAGATCTTCCGGATCGGGCGGAAAGCTCTGAAAGAGTTCAGGGAGATCAACCGCGCGATCGAGGCAGAACAGCCGGCATCCCCCGGCGGCGATCATTGAGATCGGCAGGTGGATCCCCAATAGAAAACTGAAGAGAAAACTTAAGAGAAAGCAGAAAGAGAAAACAGACGAAAATACTTACTAGCACTCGTAATGAATGAGTGCTAGTTTTTTATTGACTTTCGATACCGGGAAGACTAAGATAGAACTGTTGATGAAAATCACATCAATTTATCAAATACTGTTCTAAGGAGCGTGATTTATATGAATACACAGCATGGTAATTTATCGATCAACAGTGACAACATCTTCCCGATCATCAAGAAGTGGATGTACTCAGACAAGGATATCTTCATTCGTGAGCTGATCTCCAACGCGAGCGACGCGATCACTAAGAGAAAGAAGCTCGACGCGATCGGCGAAGCGGAGCTTCCGGAAGGCTACAAGGCCGCGATCCACGTGGAAGTCAATGATAAGGAGAAGACGCTTTCCTTCTCCGATAACGGTATCGGCATGACAGCCGATGAGGTCATCAAGGATATCACCGAGATCGCCTTCTCCGGCGCAACCGAATTTGTGGAGAAGTACAAGGGAAAAACGGATGAAGATCAGATCATCGGTCATTTCGGCCTGGGCTTTTATTCCGCCTTCATGGTTGCCGATCAGGTCGACATCGACACCCTGAGCTTTACCGAGGGAGCGGAGCCGGTACACTGGGAGTGCGACGGCGGCACCGAATACGATATGAAGACGGGCACACGCACCGAAGTGGGCACGACGGTTACGCTGCATCTGAACGAGGATTCGCTGGAATTTGCCAACGAATATAAGGTCCGCGAGATTCTGGAGAAGTATTGCTCCTTCATGCCGGTCGAGATCTTCCTGAAGAAAGCGGATGCGGAGCCACCGAAGGAAGGCGAGGAGCCGAAGTCCATCAGCGATATTCATCCGCTCTGGACAAAGCAGCCGTCGGAGTGCACCGATGAGCAGTACAAGGAATTCTACCGCCACGTTTTTCTCGATTATAAAGAGCCGCTCTTCTGGATCCATCTGAACATGGATTATCCGTTTAATCTGAAGGGCATCCTGTACTTTCCGCGGATCAATACCGAGTATGATTCGGTTGAGGGTAAGATCAAACTTTACAATAACCAGGTATTCATTGCCGATAATATCAAGGAGGTCATCCCGGAGTATCTGATGCTCCTGAAGGGTGTGATCGACTGCCCGGATCTGCCGCTGAACGTATCCAGAAGCGCGCTTCAGAATGACGGCTTTGTCACCAAGATCTCGCAGTACATTTCGAAGAAGGTTGCGGACAAGCTCTCCGGCATGTACAAGACCGACCGTGAGAATTACGAGAAATACTGGAACGATATCAGCCCATTCATCAAATACGGTTTCATTAAGGACCGGAAGTTCTCCGACAAGATGAAGGATTATGTCCTGTATGAGAATCTGGACGGCAAGTATCTGACGCTGCAGGACTGCCTGGATGAGAACAGGACCGAGGAGCAGAAGGCCGCCATTGCCAAAGAGTCGGAGGATAAGAAGGCGTACGATGCTCTGAGCGACGAGGACAAGAAGAAGGCCGATGAGGAGAAAAACAAAGCCGAAGAAGCCAAGAGTGACGAGGACAAAAAGGCCGAAGCGGATGCCCGCAAGGTAACGATCTATTATGTGACCGATCCGGCGCAGCAGAGCCAGTATATCAAGCTTTTCCGTTCACAGGGCAAGGATGCCGTGCTTCTTCGCCACAATATCGACCAGGCCTTCATTCAGCATATTGAGCAGGTCAATGACGGCGTGCACTTCCAGCGGATCGATTCGGATGTGACCGAGGATCTGAAGGATGGCGACGCGGACATCGAGAAGGAAAACACCGTGCTTACGGAGCTCTTCCGCAAGGCACTGAAAAACGATAAGCTGAATGTCAAGGCGGAGAGCCTGAAGGATGAGAATATCTCCTCGATGATCACGCTTTCCGAGGAGTCCCGCCGTTATGCCGATATGATGAGAATGTACGGCATGAGCGATGACGCGGCGATGAGCGATATGTTTGCCGCACAGTCCACGCTGGTCCTCAATGTGAAAAACCCGCTGGTCAAATATATTTTTCGCCACAAGAACGACAAGGAGATCGGTATGATCTGCGAGCAGCTCTATGATCTGGCGATGATCAGCAATCGTCCGCTCAGTTCCGACGAGATGACGAAGTTCGTCGAGCGCAGCAACAAGATCATGCTCAAACTCAGCCGTCTGGAGACGAAGGCAGAGAAAGCAAAGAAGGAAGCAGCACAGGGAAAGGAATCCTGACCATATGACTGATCGAGAAAAACTTCCGTTCAACATCTATCTGATCGGCTTTATGGGCTGCGGCAAAAGCACGATCGCCGCGGCTCTCCGGAAAAATTACGGCATGCCTGTTGCGGAAATGGACCAGATGATCGTTGAAGAAGAGGGAATGTCGATTCCCGAGATCTTCTCCTCGAAAGGTGAGGCGCATTTTCGGACCGTCGAAACGAATCTCCTGAAGAGACTCGCGGAGACATCAAATCATGTTGTTTCCTGCGGCGGCGGCGCCGCAACGCGCCGGGAGAATGTAGAACTGATGAAAAAAGGCGGGGTCGTCGTACTGCTTACGGCAACCCCGGAAGAAATCTACAAGAGAGTGCGATATTCTACAAACCGGCCCCTTCTTAAGGGTCGAATGAGTGTTGAGGGAATCAAAGAGCTGATGGATGCGCGGCGCCCTGCCTATGAGGCAGCGGCAGACATCACGATCCTGACCGACGGCAAGGACGCAAACCGGATCTGCCGGGAGATCATGGACGCCGTGAAAGATAAAATGTATAACAGATTTACGGAGGAACCGGAAATTTAGATTCTGAAGAAATCAGCTGAGAAGCAGAAAAGCCGGAGGAAAGAAAAGTCCTCTGGCTCCGTTTCCCTCGCTGCCTGAAGGTGCTTATCAAAATCAAGCGCCTTGCAGCTCAGTCCAAATGTCGCTGCGAGGACATTTTCTTCCCGCCTTTCGCTACTTCAATTTTGGCAGCCACGGAGATCAGTCCAGCTCCTGCACGGCAAGGAACTCCTGCACATAGCGGTCCCAGGCCAGATCCAGCGACTTGTCGACGGTGAAGATCCGAAGAGAAGACCCGGTCGTCACTGTCAATACATTATTGCGATACTGAATGTTCAGGAAGAGTCCGAAAACATCATCGGGAGTCAGGCCAAAGCCATTCTCCTCGAGCAGCTCCGGAACTTTTTCTTTCGGAAGCTGCAGAACGAAGCGAAAAGAGAGCGGCAGGCGCTTCCCCTTAAATACGGACAGACAGAAGGGGCGAATCATCGCCCAGGAGACCTGTGTGACGCCGTCTTCCTTCAGTTGTTCTGCTTCGTCGGTATCATAGAAATCACGATGCAGTGATCCGTCGATCGTAAAAGTGGTAAAGGTCGAGATCGATGCTTCCGATACCAGAAAGCTGTCAAAAACCGGCTGCAGAAGCAGACGGTTCATAAAATCCTTAATATGCTCGATTTCAAGCGCGATCATAGAAAATACCTCGATAATGGAAATGCAGTACCGCCTTCTATTATCGCAGTTGCCGTCCCAAAATACAATATTAGACTTCCTTTTTGACCGCTTGTGGAGTATACTGTAATTTGTGATTGCGCATCGAAATGCGCGCACAGACTATCCTAAGAGGAGCAACGAACATGAGCCAGGAAAAAGTAAATGCTTATAAAGAAGAAAAAAGAAACCGCAAGAAGATCATGAAGCGTGAGAAAATCACCAGAGCACTGGGAATCATCGCTGCTCTTGTCGTAGTAGTTGCGGCAGTCGTATGGTTCAGCATGGCGGTATACAGCAACGCGAAAGCGAACGCCGCTGCGAACACAGCAAACGTAACAACGGAGATGGATCTGACCGGTATGAACGATTACAGCAATTACCTGTCATCCTACAACACAGCAGAATAAAGCAAATGAGCGGCGCACATCGGTGCGCCGCTTTTTTCGCCTCTTCCTGCTGCGCTCGTTATCGATCGAATACAGGTACAAGGGCGGTCGGGATATGCTCTCGCAGCGACATTTGGACTGAGTAACTCGTTATCTTCCGTTATCGGCTGTTTTCAGGTTACGAGGGAAACGGAGCAAGAGACATATCCCGACCACCCTCCACCCTCTTCGTATCACGCACACAAAGAAGGAGCCGGGCGCATCGCACCCGACTCCTTCTGAATAGCAAGTAGTGTTGTTATTTATAATTATATAAAAGGCTATAATATTATAATTTAACTACAGCGTCAGCCTGCATACCCTTCGGTCCCTCTTTGAGCTCGTACTCAACTTCCTGACCGTCGTCAAGAGATTTGAATCCTTCACTCTGGATCGCGGAGAAGTGTACGAATACATCCTCACCGTCTTCGCCTGTGATGAATCCGTATCCTTTTTCAGCGTTGAACCATTTAACTTTGCCTTTTACTCTTTCTGCCATTTTGAAAGTACCTCCATACTTCAGTAAAAATAATATGTCACGGTATACTAACTAGATATCGTTGTTATGATTATAGGCACTGAGGGGCTAAATGTCAATATAACATGTACTAAACACAAAACCATTTTCATGGATTCATGCACAATTCCGACAACATTTGAGACATCTCCCTGCGTGCGAACATTTGAGCAAAGGCCGGTCAGACGTTTTCCTGTCGCTGTCCTTGAATTATAGGCCCGTTTCTTGTATACTTGTGACGAACAAAATGACCGCCGGAGCGCTTCCGGTTTTTCTATAAGAAAGTATGGAGTTCAGAATTACTTTATGAAGAAGATATTGATTTTGAACGGCCGTATTCTGGATCCGGATACGGGGACGGATGAGATCCGCAACCTGTATCTGGA
>JAXJTA010000155.1:0-2910 GCA_036309825.1 Eubacterium sp.
ATTTTAATGTCGATAAAAATCCCATCAAGAGGGATAGCGTTACGGTTGCAAACATTTCTGTCCGTTCTCCTGTCCTGTTTCCGGCAAAAACGCAGTTGCTTTGTTTCTGCCGGATCCTTCATCGGCTATATCTCTTACTGCTCGATAACAGCATCCTGTACGCCGTAGGTCTCGGCGATCGTCTGAACCGTACCGTCATCATAGAGTTTCTTCAGTTCATCATTGATGTATGCGGCAAGATCGGAACCTTTTCTGCAGCCGATACCGTACTCTTCGCTGTTCAGCTCGATGGTGTGTGTCAGCTCCGGATAGGATGTTCCTTCTCCGATCATAGCGCCTGCCATCAGAAGGTCAATGATGCTTGCATCGGATGTACCTGCCTGAACCTCCATCAGCGTATCGGACTGTGCCTGCATGGAGGTGTAGTTGAGGCCGTTATCCTCGGCTGCCTGTTCACCGGCGGATCCTGCTTCTACCGCAAAGGAGAGGTCCTTCATGCTGTCGATGTCTTTGTACTGATCAGCCTCTGCTGCCGGAAGAACAACGGTCTGCGCGTTCTTCAGGTATGCATTGGTGCACTCCATGGAATTGGTTACTTCATCGGTAAGAGTCATGCCGTTCCATACAACGTCGATGCTCTTGTTGTCCAGTTCAAGAATCTTATTGTCCCAGTCGATCTCTACAAATTCGATATCTACGCCGAGATCCTCAGCAACCTTCTTGCCCAGATCCGCATCGAAACCGATCCACTCGCCGTTGTCATCCTTGTAATCCATCGGCGCAAAGTCGGTGATGCCGACGATCAGAGTGCCTTTTTCTTTGATATATTCCACATCACTATCCGCTGCTTCTGCAGTGGATCCGGATGCCGCGGATCCGGATGCTGCGGTCTCTGTCTTTGCGCTGCTACCGCAGCCTGCGAGAGATGCTACCATCATTGCTGCCAGAACGGCACCGATCATTTTCTTTTTCATTTCTTTTCCCTCCGAATATAATGTTTTCCTTCTATATATATTGTTTCTCTTTCCCTGTATCAGCGTTGTTGCACTCTACCATGCTAAATTGCTAACACAAAGGAATGTTACCATATCGAAGCAGTTGCGTCAAGGAATTATTCCCCGGAAACGGGGGTTACGCGCCTTGGCGCTGACGTTATCGGATACTTTGCCGCGGTCCCTGTATAAAAAAGGCAGACGCCTGTCCCGGATCTGTTCTGATCGGGCAGGCGCCTGCCTTTATATTCGATTATTTGATCCCGATCGAGGCTCCCCACCCGTCAACAGGATCTGATTATTTGGATTTTTTTCTTCTGCCGATAACCAGCGCACCCATGATGCCTGCGGCAGCTGCCAGGATCGCGACATAGCTTCCCACATGAGAAGTATCACCTGTCTGTACGGCAGAAACAGAGGATTTCGCGTTTTTCTGCTGCGCTGCCGGGATGTTCTCAACCTTGTTCGTCGCCTTATTGACCGGAGCCGGTGTTACCGTCGGTGTCGGTGCCGGTGTCGGCGTTACGGTTGGGGTCTCTTCCGGTGTCGGTGCCGGAGTCGGGGTCGGTGTCGGATCAACCGGTTCCGGTTCCAGTGCTTCTACATACTTAACGGTTACAGAAATGGTATCCGCGTCGGGTGTTGTCGAGTCCTCCGCGCCATCCATCTGTGTTCCCTGCCAGTTATAACGGAAATGGTAAGTATTTCCGGTTACCAGGTCGGTGGTGTCCGCGTTAAAGTTACCGGAAATCGTACCGTTTGCCGTATAGTTCGTATCCGGCTGAGCAGCATCATTGAATACCGCGCCATTGACAACGACATCGAGCTGATCACCGGTTCCGAGTACCGCGCTCTTCAGTTCTTCCAGATTGGTTACGCCTTCGCGCAGGCGCATAACAACGGTTACCTTCTTTCCGTCGATCTGTGTATCGGTGATCTCGAACTGTCCGTTCGCGTTCTCCAGAGTGATCTCCGGATTTTCGGTGAAGTCCATCTCTGCCGGGAGTTCCATGACAGCTGTGAAGCTGGTATCGATATTGGAAACCGAAACCTGTGCCGTATCCGAATCCGCATACGTGGAGGAGACGAGATTGAGCGCCGTTTTGATCGGAACGACATCGAGACGTCCGGTAATGCTGATGACATCTTCCTTTCCTACGGTCAGGACATTCTCATGCTGTGTATCGCCATTCGCCAGCATATCGCCGCCGAGGATCTCCGAGGACTCAACCGTCTCATTCTTCGGCTGTTCAACTTCTGTCGGCAGGGTCTCAACAAAGGCAAGAGATGCCGTGTCTGTATCGAAGGACTGCAGGCCGAATCCCAATTTTCCCAGCTTACCGCTCGGGAAGAAGCTGAAATTACCGGAAGCCGAGATCTTCTCGTTCGCGTAAGCTGCCGCGGTATCCGCATCCGGCATATTAACGGTATACGGAATCTGAATGTTCAGTGTGTGGCTTGCCGGATCGGCCATATCATTCTGATAATAATTGTAGATCGCCGCCCAGTTCTCGTCCTTCAGCGGAATACGGAAGGAAACTGTCGTATCGCTGTCCGAATGGGTAATGCCCGCTCCGTTGATCATGGAGGCATTATTACTGATGGCAACATCCCCCAGCGTTACGCTCTCCGGGAAGGTTACATCGAAGGTGATATAAGCAATGCCGCTCGCCTTGTCCTTGTTCCACGGATAATGTCCCGCGTCTGCCTCGTTCTTCATGTCCGCATCATTTCCTGCCAGAACCTGTGCCATCGGAATGTCCATGGTAACGGTGCCGTTATAGGTGGATGCGCCGCCCTCCCCGGCAGTTGCGGAACCGGTCTGCGTAATGTACTGTGCCGTCGACAGCGATCCACCCGCATAAACGGTTGCTGCCGGTGCTGAAAAAACAAGTGCCACGGCCGCGGCGACACTTAC
>JAXJTA010000156.1:0-3360 GCA_036309825.1 Eubacterium sp.
ATAAGCTTGTCGTTATCCCTCTGGTGAAGACCGATACTCGGCTCGTCCAGAATATACGCCACGCCGACCAGGCCGCTTCCGATCTGCGTCGCCAGACGAATACGCTGCGCCTCGCCGCCGGACAGACTTCCGGTCGCGCGGGCAAGTGTCAGATAATCGAGTCCGACTTCCATCAGGAAACGGACGCGGGACCGGATCTCCTTCAGGATCTGCTGTCCTACCATTTTCTGGTAATCGGAGAGCGTGATCGTATTCAGGAATTCCGTCAGTTTTTCGATCGACAGATTTGTGATCTCGTAGATGTTTTTATCGGCTACCGTCACTGCCAGAGAGGACGGCTTCAGACGCTGACCGCCGCAGGCCTTGCAAGGTGTGATCCGCATATATTCTTCGTAGGACTGCTTGGCAGTATCGGAAAAAGTCTCCCGATAGCGGCGCTCCTCGTTCTCGATCAGCCCCTCAAACGCGACATCATAGATGCCTTCGCCGCGCTGTCCCTTGTACGGGACCTTGATCTCTTTTCCGTTCGTACCGTTGATCAGCAGATCATGGATCTTCTTCGGATACTCGTTGAAAGGTGTATCGAGGGAAAAATGATATTCCTCCGCAAGAGCATTTAATAACGCGTAGGTAAAACTTCCCGGTTTCGCGCTGGACTGCCAGCCGGGAGCCGCAATCGCCCCCTGGCGGATCGAAAGCGTCGGATCCGGAATCATCAGTTCCTCCGCGAATTCCATCTTGTACCCGAGTCCTGCGCAGACAGGGCAGGCACCGAAGGGATTATTGAAGGAAAAACTTCGCGGCTCGATCTCATCAATGCTGATTCCGCAGTCCGGGCAGGAAAAACTCTGGCTAAAGGTCATGACGGTTCCGTCCATTTTGTCCACATACAGAAGTCCTTCCGAGAGGCCGAGTACGGTTTCGATCGAATCCGTCAGACGCTTTTCGATTCCTTCCTTTACGACCAGACGGTCCACGATGATCTCGATATTATGCTTGATGTTTTTGTCCAGTTCGATCTGCTCGTCAGTTCATACTGATTTCCGTCGATCATCACGCGCACATAGCCGGCTCTTTTTGCCTGCTCAAGGACCTTTTCGTGGCGTCCCTTGCGGCCTCGTACGACCGGTGCCAGAAGCTGGATCTTCGTCCGCTCCGGAAGCTGCATGATCTGGTCGACCATCTGATCCGGTGTCTGACGGCTGATCTCCCTGCCGCAGTTCGGGCAGTGCGGAATGCCGACACGGGCATAGAGCAGTCGGAAATAGTCATAAATCTCCGTCACGGTTCCGACCGTCGAACGCGGGTTGCGGTTCGTTGATTTCTGATCGATGGAAATTGCCGGCGGCAGTCCCTCGATGCTCTCTACATTCGGTTTTTCCATCTGACCCAGGAACTGGCGCGCGTAGGAAGACAGGCTCTCCATGTAGCGCCTCTGCCCCTCGGCATAGATCGTATCAAAAGCGAGGGAGCTCTTACCCGAACCGGACAGACCGGTCAGTACGACGAGCTCATCTCGCGGAATATCCACATCAATATGTTTCAGATTATTTTCTGCCGCGCCGCGGATCTTGATAAAGCGGCGGTTTGATTTTTCCGGCATTCGAATCTCCTTTATTCCTATCTTCTGTTAATTAACTTCTACTAATTAACTTTATTGATCTTCTATTATTCATCCTTGTTCAGAAGAAAGCAGCTTCATCTCTCATCGGTCTATGGCAGGAACTCCGCCATGATCGTATTCGATACGGAAAGGCCCTTCCGGTTCAGCCGGACTCTGTCCCCTTCTGTTTCGAGGAAGCCCAGAGAACGGTATTTGCGGATCACGGAACCGTACACCTCATCAAGACCCGCGCCGAAGCGCTCCTCGAATTCTCTGCTGCTGACGCCGTTCGTGAGCCGCAGCCCCAGGATCATAAACTCCGCCCGCAGGTCCGCCTCCGTCAGAATTTCCTTTTCCCTCTCCGGGAATTCAGAAGATCCCGCAGATCCGCCTTCACTTACGAAGCCCAGATACTCGCGCATCACATCGGTATTCTTATAACGGGTATTCTCACGGTACGAGGAGGCACCGAGACCGAAGCCCTGATACGGAACGCCCGTCCAGTATCCCACATTGTGCCGGCACGCATGCCCCGGCTTCGCGTAGTTAGAGATCTCATACTGCGCAAAACCGCAGTCTCCGAGAATCTCCGCCGTCCTCTCGTACATAGCCCGGTCGGTTTCCTCATCAGGAAGCAGTTCCGGCCGGCCGGTATATTTCTCACCGAAAGGCGTTCCCTCCTCGATGATCAGACTGTAGGCGGAAATGTGCTCCGTCTGCAGCGACGCGGCTTTACGAAGTGTCCGCTCCCAAGCGTCAAGCGACTGCCCCGGCAGCGCCGACATCAGGTCCACATTGATCTCCTCAAAGCCGAGCTTTCTGGCCATTTGGTAATTTTCCAGAAAATCCCGGACCGTATGGATCCTTCCCAGAAGCTTCAGCTCCTCATCATCCATCGACTGGCAGCCGAAGCTGATCCGGTTGATCCCTGCATCCTTCCATACGCGGAGCTTCTCCTCCGTCACTGTGCCGGGATTGACTTCGACCGACACCTCCGTGCCTTCCGGAAGGCCGTAGGTCTCCCGCACCGTCTCCAGGATCGTCCGGATCGATGCCGCCGGAAGGACCGACGGTGTGCCGCCTCCGATAAAAACGGTTGCCGTGCGAACCGGTTCTTTTTCCCGTTCCCACCGGCAGCGGATCTCTTCCGTCAGCCGATCTACGTATAGCGCCTTGTCCCCGTCCGAGGACGGAAAACTCAGAAAATCGCAGTAGGCACACTTCCGGACGCAAAAAGGAATATGAAGATATAACTCCAGATCATTTGGTGTCATCGTTCTTACTTCGTCTCGTCGAGCTTCAGAACGCTCATGAAAGCCTTCTGCGGGATCTCTACGTTGCCGACCTGACGCATCCGCTTTTTACCTTCCTTCTGCTTCTCCAGAAGTTTTTTCTTACGCGTGATATCACCGCCGTAGCATTTCGCGAGGACATCCTTGCGGTATGCCTTTACGGTCTCACGGGCAATGACCTTTGAGCCGATCGCCGCCTGGATCGGAATATCAAAGAGCTGGCGCGGGATCTCATCCTTCAGCTTTTCGCACATCTTTCTGCCCCGCTCGTACGCGGAACCGGCAAAAACAATGAACGACAGGGCATCGACCTGCTCCTTATTGACCAGAATATCGAGTTTGACAAGCTCGCTTCTCTGGTAGCCGATCAGCTCGTAGTCCAGGGAAGCGTAACCTCTCGAACGTGACTTCAGCGCGTCGAAGAAATCGTAAATGATCTCATTGAGCGGCAGATGGTATTTCAAA
>JAXJTA010000157.1:0-7462 GCA_036309825.1 Eubacterium sp.
GGGCGGTGCAAAGTGCCTGGAAACTGCTGACATCACCCTGATGCTGCGCACCTTTTTTCTTATTGGTTCCCTGGAACATGTATTTGATTCCGAGACCAAGCTTGGTGAACTGCATTCCTTTCAGACGAACGGTCAGGAGCACACCGACTGCCAGAATAGCAACGATCAGCGGGATACCCCATACGAAGTCATCGACAGTGCCGAGAAATTCATTGAACTGAGCCATTTTTTATTGTCCCTCCTCATTAGGTTTTGTTATGGCCGGCAGGAAAAACTTAGTGGAAATAGATTAGTGAAAAAATGATAAAACAAAAAGAGCTGATCCGATTCCGATAAGAATCGCACATCAGCTCTCTAAAGAGTAAGAACGGTATTGCCATGCATATAGAAGTTATATATGCTCTGTCCGTTTGCCTGAGAGATCGGCAGCCTGCCACTGCTTTACACCTTCGGCGTCCCTTAATGGGAACTCTCCAGAGATTTATATGCACAAAAATATAGTACAGGGGATTGGGTTTGTCAAGGGGAAAACGGGGAAATATGTGCTTTTTAGGCAACGAAAGCTGCAAGTTTGCAAAAACTAATAAAGCAATGCTTTCTATTGTGCCGGTCACTTTTCTGTCCCCGGCAGCCCCCGTCGATCCGCGGGGGCGCGAGACAACAAAATTTGAAGAACAAGCTTGATTTGTTGTTTTCCCGGCGGCCCGCAGGGGCGTGCGACAACAAAATTCGAAGATCAAGCTTGATTTGTTGTTTTCCTGGCGGTGCGAGGGGGCGCGCGACAACAAAAAACGAAGATTAGGCTTGATTTGTTGCTTTCCCGGCGGCCCGCGGAGGCGTCCGACAACAAAATTCGAAGAACAAGCTTGATTTGTTGTTTCCCCGGCGGTGCGCAGAGGCGTTAGACAACAAATAAGCAAGATCAAGCCCGATTTGTTGTTTCCCCGGTGCCGCACAGGGAATGAGACAACAAAAAACCTCCCCCGAGGCGGTGCCGCCCCAGGGGAGGTAATTGACTTGCAGCGTTGTCGCTATCTCCAGCGAAGCAAGCTCCTTCGCGCATTGCTCCTATCTCCAGCGAAGCAAGCTCCTTCGCGCATTGCTCCTATCTCCAGCGGAGCAAGCTCCTTCGCAGCGACATTTGGACTGAGCGCAGCGAGGGAAACGGAGCAAGAAGGACTTGCTGAGCGGTTCTTACTCGTGTGCCGTAAATCCTTTCTTCTTCAGTACAAAGACGAGAACCAGCATCATGAGGATACCGCACGGAAGAGAGATCCAGGCGGATCTGGAGAAGCCCGCGATCAGGTAGGTGATTGCGGAGATCGCCGCGCAGGTGATCGCGTACGGAAGCTGTGTCATAACGTGATTAATGTGGTTGCTCTGTGCGCCGGCGGACGACATGATCGTCGTATCGGAGATCGGGGAGCAGTGGTCACCGCAAACAGAGCCGGCCATGCAGGCTGCCATGGAGATGATCAGCAGGTTGAAGTCGGTGTTCTCGAAGCTGTGTACAACGATTGGGATAAGGATTCCGAAGGTTCCCCAGGAAGTTCCGGTCGCAAAGGCAAGGCCGCAGGCAATCAGGAAGATGATGCACGGAAGGAAGTTAAGCAGGCTTTCCGCGGATCCCTGAATGAGCCCTGCGACATAAGTGGATGCGCCGAGGCTGTCCGTCATGCCTTTCAGAGACCATGCGAAGATCATGATCAGAAGGGACGGAACCATGGTGCGGAAACCGGCAACAACGCAGTCCATCGCTTCGTGGAAGTTCATTGTTCCGCGGAGCATCAGGAACGCCATCGTAAGGATAACAGCGCCGAGAGATCCGTATACGAGGCCGCGGGAGGCGTCGGAGTTCGCGAAGGATTCTACGAAGCTTGTGCCGCTGAAGAAACCACCGGTGTAGATCATACCGACTACGCAGAGGCCTACGAGAGCAACGATCGGAAGAACCAGGTCGATGACGCGGCCCTTCGGGTTGGACTTTTCGTTTTCGGAATCGGCATACGGGCGATCCGGTGTCGTATAGAGATCGCCGTTCAGTGCGTTTTTCTCATGGGTCAGCATGGAGCCGTAATCTACTTTTGCAAGGGTCAGGCCGAGCATCATGACGATGGTCAGCAGCGCGTAGAAGTTGAACGGAATCGTCTGGATAAACAGGAGAATGCCGTTATGTCCTTCCACGAAGCCGGATACGGCAGCGGCCCAGGAAGAAATCGGAGCGATGATGCAGACAGGAGCAGCGGTCGCGTCGATCAGGTAAGCAAGCTTTGCGCGGGATACGTGGTGTTTGTCGGTGACAGGACGCATGACGCTTCCGACGGTCAGGCAGTTAAAATAGTCATCGATGAAGATGAGGATGCCGAGCACGATCGTGGCGAGCTGTGCACCGATACGGGTCTTGATGTGATCGCCTGCCCAGCTTCCGAAGGCGGCAGATCCGCCTGCCTTGTTGATCAGGGCAACCATGATGCCGAGAAGCACCAGGAAGGTCAGAATACCGGCATTGAATGGATCGCACATGGAAGCGATAATGCCTTCATCGACCAGATGCAGCATCGTTTTTTCAAAATTGAAGCCGGAATAGAGAAGCGCGCCGGCAAGAATACCGATAAACAGAGAACTGTAAACTTCCTTGGTGATGAGTGCCAGCGCGATCGCGATGACCGGCGGGATGAGCGCCCAGAAGGTCTCCTGCACGGAATCGGCGTTCGTGGTGACCGCGGCGATGATCATAACGATGACCACGGCAGCGATCACAAGGATGATGGGCAGCACTTTTCTCAGTGTTGACTTTGATTTCATTGGATTTCCCTCCTCATTGGTTCCAATAATCATAATATTGTAGTTGCAGGTACAGAAAATTGTAGTAATTATATCATGGTAAAGTATTAAAGACAATAAATGGGATCGTTCCCACCTGAAAGCTGTCTAAAATTTATTGGCAATTATTGGCAATATACAGTTTTTGATGGGCGGAGGTTCGGATCGGAAGAAAAAACTTTCTTCGGAAGGCCGTTCATGTTTATAATGAAAAGAGACCGCCGAGGCAGAGAAGGAGACGCAAATGCTGCAGGCGTGGTAAGAGAGAAGGATATTCATTTATGGGAAAGATTTTTTATATCATGGGAAAGAGCGCGGTCGGAAAAGACCATATCTACAGTGCGCTGCGGAGCGATCCGGAGATCCCGGCAGAACCGCTCGTTCTGTATACAACGAGACCGATGCGGGAAGGCGAGGAGAACGGACGCGAGTATTTTTTTACTGATGAAAAACATCTGGAGGAGCTGCGAACCAAGGGAAGGATCATCGAGGAACGCTGCTATCAGACCGTTTACGGGCCGTGGTATTATTTCACGGCGGATGACGGGCAGATCCGCGAGGACCGGGATTATCTGGGAATCGGAACGCTCGAGTCCTTTGTGCAGCTGCGCCGCTATTTCGGAAAGGAGAGGGTGCTGCCGATCTACATCGAAGTCGATGACGGCCTGCGCCTGGAGAGGGCGCTGAAGCGGGAGAGGAAGCAGCCGGAGCCGAAGTATGAGGAGATGTGCCGGAGATTTCTGGCGGACGCAGCCGACTTCTCGGAGGAGAAGATCCGCGAGGCGAGCATCGAACGCCGGTTCCGAAACGACGGAGAGATCGGGGACTGCGTACTGGAAGCCAAGCGGTTTATTCTGGGCGAGTGACCGCGCGGAATATTCGCTCTGTAACAGTGTTTTGTTTTATGGTATACTATTGTATTGAATTTCAACTGACGGAAATGCGCAGATAGAGAGTGGGCATCGAAGAAGATATCGAGGAAGAATTCGCAGATGACATCGAAGAAGATATCGGAGGAGATGCCGAAGAAGATAAGGAGGTAAGCCGATGAGAGAGCCTGATGAAGCGAAAGGATTTGCCGGAATAATCGGGCATGCGGATGTAGTGGAACATATGCAGGCTGCAATATCGACGGGAAAAATCTCGCACGCATATATCATCGGCGGCGAGAAGGGATCGGGCAAGCGCCTGCTGGCTACGATCTTCGCCATGACGCTGCAGTGCGAGGAGCACGGCACGGAGCCTTGTAATGTCTGCACATCCTGCAGGAAGGCACTGTCGGGAAATCATCCCGATATCCGCTATATCACACATGAGAAACCGAATACCGTCGGCATCGATGATATTCGAGAGCAGCTGATCGAGGATATTCAGATCCGGCCCTACGAGAGCCGCTACAAGATCTATATCGTGGATGAAGCGTCGAAAATGACGCCGCAGGCACAGAATGCGATTCTGAAGACGATCGAGGAGCCGCCGGCGTACGCGATCATCCTGCTTCTGGCGGACAATCCGGAAGCGCTGCTGCCGACCATTTCTTCACGATGCGTGACCCTTCGCCTGAAACCGGTCAGCAGCGAAGAGATGAAATCGTATCTGATGACGCATCTTCATGTGCCGGATTACCAGGCGGAGATCGAGGCGTCCTTTGCCCGCGGCAACATCGGCCGCGCGAAGCAGATCGCCGAGTCTTCGGAATTCATGGAAATGACGGAGAATGCCGTTCATCTTCTGAAAAAGTCGCGTTCGATGAATACGACCGATATGATCGAGACAATCAAGGCCATGTCCTCGGACAAGCAGAATATCTATGACTATCTGGACCTTTTTGCCATGTGGTTCCACGATGTACTGCTTTTCAAAGCGACAAGGGAGATCGACGGACTCATTTTCCGCGAAGAAATAAATGCGATCCAGGAGCGCGCGCAGGTAAGTTCCTATGAGGGACTCGAGCAGATCATCGAGGCGATCCGGACGGCGGCAGACCGTCTGCGTGCCAATGTAAACTTTGATCTGACGATGGAACTGCTGTTCCTGAAAATCAGGGAGAATTAAGAATGACAAAAGTAATCGGTGTACGTTTCCGCAATGCGGGAAAAGTATATTATTTTGATCCGAAGGATCTGGAACTGAAAAACGGCGATTCGGTCATTGTTGAGACCGCAAGAGGCATGGAGTGCGGCCGCGCCGTTTTTTCCCCAAGGGAGGTTGACGACAGCCGCGTGCAGCAGCCGCTTCGCCCGGTTCTCCGCCGCGCCACGGAGAGCGATCTCGAGCGTGAGGCGGAAAATCGCGAGAAGGAGAAGGAGGCCTATAAGGTCTGCCGTCAGAAGATCCGCGAACACAATCTCGATATGAAGCTGATCCAGGCCGAGTATACCTTCGATCACAAGAAAGTGCTGTTCTATTTTACGGCTGACGGCCGCGTTGACTTCCGCGAGCTGGTCAAGGATCTGGCTTCGGTATTCAAGACCAGGATCGAGCTGCGCCAGGTCGGCGTGCGTGACGAGACGAAGATGCTCGGAGGAATCGGCATCTGCGGACGTCCGCTCTGCTGTTCGACCTATCTGTCGGATTTTGCGCCGGTGTCGATCAAGATGGCGAAGGAGCAGAACCTGTCTCTGAATCCGACGAAGATCTCCGGTGTCTGCGGCAGACTGATGTGCTGCCTCAAGAACGAGGAGGAGACCTACGAGTATCTGAACAAGAAGCTTCCGGGCATCGGCGACACGGTAGAGACGCCGGACGGCATCGTCGGCGAGGTCAACCAGGTGAATGTGCTGCGCCAGACGGTTCGTGTAGTCTTCACGAACGGCGATGAGAAAGAGGCCGAGGATTTCCCGGCATCCGAGCTGCAGATCCTGCAGAAACGTCGCAAAGGCGGCAACAACAATAATAACAATAATAATAACGGCGGCAATAACAGCGGCAAAAACAATAATGACAACGCGTCCGGCAAGAATACCGGCGATGCCGCAGGCAAAAACAACGGCGGCAAAGAGAACGGCAGCGGTTCCGGTGACGGCAATCGCAGCGGCGGCCGCCGCAATGCGGGCGGCAGAGGCAGGAACGGAAACGCCAATGCTTCCGGCAATGGGGCAGGCGGTGCCGGCGCGAAAGGCGAGAAGGGCGAGAAACCGGAGAACAGCCGGGGAGACAACCGGAATCGCAATAACGGCGGCGCAAACCGGAACGGTGACGGCAGCGAAAACGGCGGAAACGCTGAGAATGCAAACAGTAACGGCGGCAATGGAAACGGCGGAAACGGAAACGGCGGCTCCAGACGCAGACGAAACCGCAATCGCAACCGCTCCAAAAACGCGGAGCAGAGCGGAAACGGCGAACAGCGCGGCGGCGGTGAACAGCGCGGCAACAGTGAACAGCGCAGCGGCGGCGAACAGCGCGGCAATGGTGAGCAGCGCGGCGAAGCCGGGAAAAGCAATAAAGGAGAGCAGGAGTAATGCCACTTGACCTGAAGGACGGAGAGCGTCTAGATGATCTGCAGAACGGATATTTTGTGATCCAGTCCCGCAGCCGGTTCAGCTACGGGATCGATGCGGTCCTTCTGTCGGGCTATGCTTCTGTAAAAAAGGACGAGAAGGTACTGGATCTTGGCACCGGCACGGGCATCATCCCGCTGCTTCTGGCGGCACGCACCGAAGGGAAGCACTTCACGGGGCTTGAGATCCAGGAGGAAAGTGCCGAAATGGCGGAACGCAGCGTGGCGTACAACCATTTGGAAGACCGCATCTCGATCGTCCGTGGAGACATTTGCGGAGCCGTATCGACCTTCGGTGCGGCTTCTTTTGATGTCTGTGTGAGCAATCCGCCGTACATGATCGGGCAGCACGGACTGGCCAATCCCGACGAGAGGCTGGCGATCGCAAGACACGAGGTGAAATGCACCTTCCGTGATCTTGCGGAGAATGTGTCCGGACTTCTCAAATCGAGAGGCCGTTTTTATCTCATTCACAGGCCCTTCCGCCTGGCGGAGATCATGGATGTACTGCGGGAGTATAAGCTGGAACCGAAGCGGATGCGCCTCGTTTATCCTTACATCGATAAGGAACCGAATCTGGTTCTCCTCGAGGCCGTGAAGGGCGGAAACCCCAGGCTCACGGTGGAAAAACCGCTCATCGTCTACGAGACACCGGGCGTGTATACACAGGAGATCCGCGACATTTACGGGGATGGCCGCTGAAGAAACGGGGAAGGACCCGGACGGCGGCACCGAATTAATACCGGCGCAAAAATCGCGGCGGACGGAGGAGGATACATGGCTGGAAAACTGATCTTATGCGCGACACCGATCGGCAATCTGGATGATATGACTTATCGTGTGATCAACGCCCTGAAGGAGGCGGATCTGATCGCGGCGGAGGATACCAGAAACAGTATCAAGCTGCTGAATCATTTCGATATTCACACACCGATGACGGCATATCATGAAAACAACCGGTTCGATAAGGGACGCGAGCTGGTGGCGAAGATGGCGCAGGGCACGACGGTCGCGCTGATCACGGACGCGGGCACACCGGGCATTTCCGATCCGGGAGCCGAGCTCGTGCAGATGGCGGCCGAGGCCGGCATCGAGGTCACATCTCTTCCGGGACCGGCTGCCTGCATCACAGCGCTGACA